>NZ_JAJEQN010000028.1:0-53430 GCF_020687335.1 Anthropogastromicrobium aceti | reverse complement strand
GTCTTTTGCTGAGAAAGTAGTACACGACGTATGAAATCCCATCAGCATAAATCCTGAATACTGTGGCTATATTTCAGCCTATAGGGCTGGATGACGCTACAAGAATCTAAGGAATCCCACGGTTTTAACCGTGGGAGTATGTCAAGTTGATAAGACTGAAATGCTGGAGTATACAAATAAGGTAATGAATACTTTGCAGGGATATATCTGTAATAGCCGTCCGCGTCGATTTGGCAAATCAATAACCGCAAATATGCTCACAGCATATTACAGCAAAGGGTGTGATTCACAAGATTTGTTTGCGGGGTTGAAAATCAGCGAGGCGTCTGATTTTAAAAAGCATTTGAATCAATATGATGTTATTCATCTGGATATTCAATTAAGAGAGTATGATAAAGCCTGACGATAGTTAGGAGCTATCGGGGACATTACGTGTCCCTGGTGGCTCTTTTTATTTTTTTACATAGATTTGACATATCACTGCTTTCTGATTTTACAAAGAAACAATAAGATTAGTGGCGTTAAGAGAAAACAAAACAAACACAACAAAATGGGTAGAAACAGAAAGGAAGTTTTTATTATGAGAAAGATGATCACAATGGCAGTAACCGCAGCTCTTGCAATTTCAACATTGACCGCATGCGGAAAGACAGATAAAAAGGAGACTACAGCGTCAACAGCAGCAACCACCGCGTCAACAGCATCAACAGCAGCAACTACCGCTTCTACAGAAGCTAAGACTGAGGCCAAGGCAGAGGCTAAGGATACATCTGCTGCAGCAGCTGAGTCTAAGGCAGATGCCCAGACTCCTGTATCTGGAAGCGTTGCAACTGATGGTTCTACTTCTATGGAGAAGGTAATCGGTGCTCTTGGTGAGGCATTTACAAAGGCAAATCCAGATGCTACCTTTACTTACAACCCAACTGGTTCTGGTTCTGGAATCACTGCTGTATCTGAGGGACGCTGCGATATCGGTCTTTCCAGCCGTGCATTAAAGGATGAGGAGAAGAGCCAGGGCTTAGTAGAAACTACACTGGCACTTGATGGTATTGCAATCATTGTTAATAAGGAGAATACAGTAGAGGATCTTTCTCTTGATGATATCGCAAAGATTTACACTGGCGAGATCACAAATTGGAGTGAAGTTGGCGGAGAGGATGCTGATATCGTTCTGATTGGCCGTGAGGCAGGAAGTGGTACAAGAGATGGTTTCGAGTCTATTACAGGTACATCTGATTCCTGCAAGTATCGTCAGGAGCTTACATCTACAGGTGATGTTATCACAACTGTTTCCAGCAATCCAGGTGCAATCGGATATGCATCTTTAGCAGCAGTAAAGGATACTGTAAAGAAGGTATCAGTAGATGGTGTTGAGGCAACTGAGGAAACAGTAAAGGATGGTTCTTATAAGGTACAGCGTCCATTCGTTCTTGTTACAAAGGATGGTACTGAATTATCAGAGGCAGCACAGGCATTCTTCGATTATGTAACTTCAAAGGATGCAGCAGATATTATCTTGGCAGCAGGTGCTGTTGCGGTAGCAGAATAATCACAATTGGAAGGGTGCGAGGATTTATGAAGAGCAAAGAGAGTCTGTTAGAGACAGTAGTACATGGCATATTTTTGATTCTCGGACTGATTACGGTCGGATGTGTATTGTTAATTACAGTTTATCTGGTAATTTCCGGTGTGCCGGCAATCGCAAAAATTGGTCTGTTTCAGTTTTTATTTGGCACAAAATGGGCATCGACCGCCTCTGAGCCATCATTTGGAATCTTACCGTTTATCATGACAAGTATTTACGGAACAGGAGGTGCAATTTTGCTTGGTGTTCCAGTCGGATTTTTCACATCTGTCTACCTGGCAAAGATTGCATCACCAAAGGTAAGAGGTGTTATTGAGACAGCTGTCAGCCTTTTAGCAGGTATTCCGTCTGTTGTTTATGGTCTTGTCGGTATGCTGATTCTTGTGCCTGGTATCCGCAAATTGTTTAATGTGCCAGATGGTGCAAGCCTTCTGGCAGCGATTATCGTACTTGCAATCATGATTTTGCCGTCTATCATTAAGGTTTCACTGAATGCGCTTGAGGCAGTGCCAAAGGAATATGAGGACGCATCACTTGCACTTGGTGCGACAGATATTGAGACATATTTTAAGGTGTCAGTTCCGGCTGCAAGAAGTGGTATCGCAGCAGCAGTTGTATTAGGTGTGGGCCGTGCAATTGGCGAGGCAATGGCAGTTATGATGGTTTCTGGAAATGTTCCAAATATGCCGTCATTGTTCCAGAGTGTTCGTTTTTTGACGACTGCTGTTGCCAGTGAGATGTCATATTCAGCAGGACTGCAAAGACAGGCGCTGTTTTCAATTGCGTTAGTGCTGTTTTTGTTCATCATGCTGATCAATGCAACACTGAATTTTTTCTTAAAGCATGAGAAAGCCTGAAAAACGGATTCATAAAAGGAGTGAGTAAGATGACAAAACAGGAAGCAATAGGGGCGTCGCAGACAGCAAATGTAAAATCGGTAATGACAGTGCGTGCCACTGCAAAGAATGGACCAGGGGTAAAGCGCAAGCTTTATATAGGTCTGATGAAGTTTTTGATGGGGATTTCCATAACAATTACATGTGGACTTGTATTGTTTATGATCGGATATGTATTATATAGAGGTGTTCCGAATATAAGCTGGAAGCTGGTGTCCACATCTCCAAGCTACCTCGATGACAACATTGGTATTTTGCCTGATATTTTAAATACACTTTATATTGTAATTGCAACACTTGTAATTGTACTTCCGCTTGGTGTTGGTGCTGCAATATATCTGACTGAGTATGCCACAAACAAAAAAATAGTTGGCATGATCGAGTATGCAGCAGAGACACTTTCAGGTATTCCTTCTATTATATATGGTCTTGTCGGAATGCTGTTTTTCTGTCAGTTTTTAAGCTTGCAGACATCTCTTTTAGCAGGTGCGCTTACTCTTGTGATCATGAATCTTCCAACTATCATGCGTACCACACAGGAGAGCTTAAAGACAGTTCCGCAAAGCTACCGTGAGGGTGCATTTGGACTTGGCGCAGGAAAGTGGAGAGTTATTCGTACCGTTGTACTTCCAGGATGTATTGATGGTGTAGTGACAGGATGTATTCTTTCTGTCGGAAGAATTATCGGTGAGTCAGCAGCGCTTCTTTTCACCGCAGGTCTTGCACATGCAGTAAATGGAATGATAGATGGTCTTCACAGTGCAGGTGCAACACTTACAGTTGCGCTTTACATGTATGCTAAGGAGCAGGGTGAGTTTGGTGTTGCATTTGCTATTGCAGCAATCTTAATGGTATTAACCGTGTTTATCAATTTAACTGCAACTTTGTTAGGTAAGTATTTTCAGAGGAGGAAGAGTCAGTGAGCAGCGTAATTACTGTAAAGGATATGTGTCTGTGGTATGGACAGGTGCAGGCATTAAAAAATATTAATATCAATATTGAGGAGAAGAGTATTACGGCGCTGATTGGTCCTTCTGGCTGTGGTAAATCCACATTCTTAAAGTCGTTAAACAGAATGAATGATCTGGTGCCTGGTGTGAAGATTACAGGCGATCTTCGTTATCGCGGCGAGGACATTTTTGATCCAAAGTTAAATGTCAATGAGCTTCGCAGAAATATCGGAATGGTATTCCAAAAGCCAAATCCATTTCCAATGAGCATCTATGACAATATCGCATACGGACCGCGCACCCATGGAATTACAAGCCGTGCAAAGCTTGATGAGATCGTGGAAAATTCCTTGAAGGGCGCAGCTATCTGGAATGAAGTAAAGGATAACTTGAAAAAATCGGCACTTAGCTTATCAGGAGGACAGCAGCAAAGACTTTGTATTGCACGAGCACTTGCTGTTGAACCAGATGTACTTTTGATGGATGAGCCAACAAGTGCGCTTGACCCGATTTCTACATCAAAGATAGAAGAGCTGGCAAGTGAATTAAAATCACAGTACACAATTGTTATGGTTACGCATAACATGCAGCAGGCCGTGCGTATTTCTGATTACACCGCATTTTTCCTGCTTGGTGATCTGATAGAGTATGGTGAGACACAGAAGATCTTCGAGCAGCCAAAGGATAAGAGAACTGAGGATTATATTACAGGACGTTTTGGCTAATGGAAATAAAAAAAGTGAGGTGAAGACATGAGAAGCAAGTTTGACGAGCAGCTAGCGCTTTTGAATCGTGATCTGACAAAGATGGGATCGCTTTGTGAGGAGGCGTTAGCATTAGCGGCAAAGGCACTGGCAAATGCAGATGGACAGACAGCAGCAAAGATAGCACCGATAGACAGTGAGATTGACCAGATGGAGCGCACTATCGAGTCGCTTTGTTTAAAGCTTTTGCTACAGCAGCAGCCAGTTGCGAGAGATTTAAGACAGATCTCAGCAGCACTTAAGATGATTACAGATATGGAACGTATCGGTGATCAGGCATCCGACATTGCAGAGATTATTGGATTCTTAAATGGAAGAATCGGAACGGATGCACAGTATATTTGTCAGATGGCAGTAGCTGCAATGCGTATGGTGACAGAGAGTGTTGAGGCTTATGTAAAGCGTGATGTAGCAATGGCAGAGGCAACAATTCAGCACGATGATGTGGTCGATGATCTTTTCTTAAAGGTAAAGGAGTCGCTTATTCAAATGATCTCAGCAAATCCAAAGGACGGCGAGTATGCACTTGATCTTTTGATGATTGCAAAGTATTTTGAGCGAATCGGAGATCATGCGACAAATATCGCAGAGTGGGTTGTATTTTCTGTTACAGGTGTGCATGAGCAGGTGTGAATTAAATTAGAGCAAAAAAGGGGCAGATGAAGAGTCTGCCTCTTTTCGTTTTTTTTATAAACAATCTAAATTTTATATAAATTGTATTGACTGTTCTATTTTGAACGCTATAATAGTTTTTATCTAAAAAGAAGGGAGCAGCAGATAATGGTTAAGTTGTTAAAGAAGCTTACATGGAAAGATTTTATTCTGGCGGCAGTTGCATTTGTGTTTATTATCGTGCAGGTGTGGCTTAGTCTGACAATGCCAGATTATATGTCTGAAATTACAAAGCTTGTCCAGACTAAGGGCAGTAAGATGAATGATATTTTGATAGCAGGAGGCAAGATGCTTGCATGTGCACTAGGAAGTTTGCTTGCGGCAGTATGTACATCAATATGTGCATCAAAAATTTCATCTAATTTTTCTGCCAATTTAAGAGGACAGGTTTTTCATAAGGTGCAGTCCTTTTCAATGGAAGAAATTGGAAATTTCTCTACTGCAAGTTTAATTACACGTTCTACAAATGATATTACACAGGTACAGATGCTGATTGTTATGGGCCTGGAGGTTTTACTTAAGGCTCCTATAATGGCAGTGTGGGCACTGTGCAAGATTTCTACAAAGAACTGGCAGTGGACTGCTTCAACTGGTGTGGCTGTTGTTGTACTGCTTAGCTTTGTTTGTGTTTGCGTGGCTGTTGCGCTTCCAAAGTTTAAAAAGCTGCAGAGTCTGACAGATAATTTAAACCGTGTCACTAGAGAAAATTTGACAGGCTTAAATGTAGTTCGTGCTTACAATGCAGAAGGTTATCAGCAGAAGAAATTTAATGATGCAAATGATGAGCTGACGAAAACGCAGCTGTTTGCAAACCGCACTATGGGAACTATGATGCCGGGAATCCAGATGGTAATGAATGGATTGATGTTAGCAATTTATTGGATCGGCGCTTATTTGATCAGCAATGCTCAGATGTTTGATAAGCTGACTATCTTCTCAGATATGATCGTATTTACTCAGTATGCTATGCAGGTCGTTATGTCCTTTATGATGCTTGTCATGATTTTCGTGCTTCTTCCGCGTGCGAGCGTATCAGCAAAGCGTATCAATGAAGTGCTTGATATGCCGCTCTCAATTAAGGATGGTACAAAAGAGAATGGAATTGACGGCAAAAAGGGTGAAGTTGAGTTTCGCAATGTATCTTTTTGTTATCCAGATGCAGAGAAGGATGTCATTGAGGACATTTCCTTTACTGCTCATAAGGGTGAGACAATTGCCTTTATTGGTTCAACCGGCTGTGGAAAGAGTACTGTGATCAACATGATTCCGCGTTTTTACGATGCGACAAAGGGAGAGGTGCTTGTCGATGGCGTTAACGTAAAGGAATATACACAGAAGGCACTTAGAAATAAGATTGGATATGTTTCACAGAAGGCTGTTTTATTTACAGGAAGCATTAAAAGCAACGTTGCCTATGGAGATAATGGTACAAAAGGCTTTACTGATGATGTTGTTAAGCAGGCAATTGAGACTGCGCAGGCAAAGGAATTTGTTGATAAGACAGATGGCGGCGTAGATGCTTTTGTGGCACAGGGAGGATCTAATTTTTCAGGAGGACAAAAGCAGCGTCTGTCAATTGCACGTGCTATATGCCGTCACCCGGAGATTTTAATTTTTGATGATTCATTTTCAGCACTTGACTACAAGACAGATCGTGTTCTTCGCGATACATTAAGAAAAACTTGTGCAGATGCAACGCGTTTCATTGTGGCACAGCGAATTGGTACTATACGCGATGCGGACAAGATTATTGTGCTTGATGATGGAAAGATTGCCGGAATGGGCAAGCACAATGAGCTGATGGAAACTTGCGAGGTATACCGTCAGATCGCATATTCACAGCTGTCAAAGGAGGAGCTTGCATAATGGAAAATAAAGAATATACCCCTGGACAGAACCGCCCGGGCAGAAGAGGCGGTATGCGTGGACCTGGCATGGGAAGAGGTCCTGCTGAGAAGGCATCTGATTTTAAAGGAACATGGTCAAATCTGATTTCGTATTGCAAAAGCTATCTTCCGGTTGTGATCATTGCACTTATCTGCGCGGCAGGAGGCACGGTTTTGACGCTTCTTGGACCAGATAAGCTGTCAGAGATGACAAAGGAAATTGGAAAAGGTCTTGTAACAGGCGTTGATATGGACGCTGTTTCTAAGATTGGATTTACATTAATTGCATTTTATGTGTGCGGTGCTTTGCTGTCATTTGGTCAGCAGTGGATTATGGCAACAGTGACACAAAATATTTCAAAAAAGCTTAGAGGTGATATTTCAGGAAAAATTAACCGTCTGCCGATGAGCTATTACAGCCGCTCTACGACAGGTGATATCCTCTCACGTGTCACAAATGATGTTGATACGATATCACAGTCTATGAATCAAAGCATCGGAAATCTTGTCTCCGCAGTTACGCTTTTTGTCGGTTCACTTTTTATGATGTTTAAAACAGATGTGATTATGACGATCACTGCAATTGTGGCAACATTGATTGGCTTTGTACTTATGACAGTTATTGCAAAGCGCTCCAGCAGATATTTCGTGCGCCAGCAGCGCTGCCTTGGTGAGATCAACGGTCACATTGAGGAAATTTACACAGGTCATACAGTTGTAAAGGCATATAATGGAGAAGCGCAGGCAACAGCAGAATTTGAGCGCATGAATAATAATTTAAGAGAAAGTGCATTTCGTGCACAGTGCCTTGCCGGACTCATGCCGCCTATTATGACATTTATCGGAAACTTAGGCTATGTGGCAGTCTGTGTGGCAGGTGCAGTGCTGACTATGAAGGGAACTATTGGCTTTGAAGTAATCGTTGCATTTATGATGTATGTGCGTTATTTTACACAGCCGTTATCTCAGATCGCACAGGCGGCACAGTCTTTACAGTCAGCGGCAGCAGCAGGTGAGCGTGTCTTTGAGTTTCTTGAGGCAAAGGAGATGGATGACGAGAGCAATAAGACAAAGACGCTTGACAATGTAAAGGGTGATGTATCATTTGAACATGTAAAGTTTGGCTATGATGAAGATCGCGTGATTATCCATGATTTTTCTGCACAGGCAAAGGCTGGACAAAAAATTGCCATTGTCGGTCCAACGGGAGCGGGAAAGACAACACTTGTCAATCTGCTTATGCGTTTTTATGAGATTCAGGGCGGAAAAATCTGCATTGATGGCATTCCGACTAATCAGGTAAAACGTGAAATGGTTCATTCTCAGTTTTGTATGGTTCTTCAGGACACATGGCTGTTTGAGGGTACTGTTAGAGAAAATCTTGTATATTGTACGCCAAATGTCTCTGATGAGCGCATGAAGGAGGCATGCCGCGCTGTTGGTCTTGACCATTTTGTGAGAACACTGCAGAATGGCTATGATACAGTGCTTAATGATCAGGTTAATCTGTCACAAGGTCAGAAGCAGCAGTTAACAATTGCCCGTGCAATGATCGCTGACAAGCCTATGTTGATTCTCGATGAGGCAACAAGCTCTGTCGATACAAGAACAGAGCTTCAAATCCAAAATGCAATGGACGAGCTGATGAAGAATCGTACTTCTTTTGTTATTGCACATCGTCTTTCCACAATCAAAAATGCCGATCTTATCCTTGTGTTAAAGGATGGAGATGTAATTGAAAGCGGAACGCACGAAGAACTTTTGGCAAAGAAGGGCTTTTACGCTGATCTGTACAACAGCCAGTTTGACCAGGCATCGTAAGAGATTCTTAAGAGATGTAAGGACATTGAAAGTACTTATTTGACATAATCTCTGGTAATATAAACTTAGAAAAGAGTTATTGCCGGATTATTTATGGGAGCCGGTTAAAAACCGGCTCTTTTTGTTTAAGAGAAAGGAAGGGAACACTATGAAAAGATCATGGAAGAAGAAGGCGTCCGTATGGACGATGGCTGCTGCGATGACCGTTTCTTACATACCGCAGTACGTATCAGCAGAGGAGACGACACAGTCAGGTACCGTCATGGAAACACAGACAGATCCGCTTGCGGAAATGCAGACAGAAACCTTGATGCAGGAAACACCTATGGAAACGACATCTCAGCCACAAACTTTGTCTGAGAATGAAACTTTAGCGGAAACAACGTCTCAAACACAAGTGTTATCGGAAAATACAACACCAGAAAGTATTCCGGAGACGACTACACAAGCAACATCGGAGGGTATTCCGGAGACATCTACGCAGGCACCAACAGAGAGTGTTCCAGAAACTTCGGCTCAGCCTTCAGAAACACCGTCTGAAAGTATTCCAGAAAGTTCAGCACAGCCTTCAGAAACGTCAACTGAAAGTGTAGAGCCAACTTCCTCTCAGGATGAAAGTACAGAGGAAGAAAGTACCGAGGAGCAAACGAGTGAGGAGGCTTCCACTGAGGAACCGACGACGCAGGAGACAACACCGGAGGAGACAACAACCGAAGCGCCTGAGTGGTCAGAGCAGGCACCAACCGAGGACACAAAGGGATTAACGTTCTCATTTAGTGAGGATGGACAGACCGTGAGCGTTACTGGTTTTGATGGATCGAGAAGTATAGTAGAGATTCCGCAAACTTATAGCGGTGCAAAGGTAACTTCAATTGCAACTGGTGCATTTCGTGGTCAGACAATGATTACTGATGTGATCATTCCGGAGGGTGTTACTTATATAGGAAGAGAAGCGTTCGCAGGCTGCAGCGCACTGGTACATGTACAGATTCCGACAACTGTAACTCAGGTAGGTGCGAATCTGTTTGAGGGAACACCGTATGATTCCACGCTGACAGGAGAGGTTGTTTATATCAATAGCATTTTGTATCGCTGTCAGAGTGATGCCACGACAGTTGCAATCAGACAGGGAACAACCGTGATTGCAGAGGAAGCCTTTATCAACCGCGTGAATTTGGTGGCAATCGTTGTGCCGGATGGTGTAAGTTATATTGGATCGAATGCATTTAAAAATTGTAGTGCACTCAGCCAGATTGAGATTCCAACAAGTGTGCGCGATATCGTTGCCAATGCGTTTGATGGAACGAAGTGGTATGAAGAGCGAAAGCATGAGATGATCTACATCAATGATCTGTTGTATCGCGCCCCAGCTGAGGTGGCAGCATCGACTGTAGATCCGACAACACCAACAGGCGAAGTGCAGGAAAGCAAACCTCAGACCGAGTATGTGCCGATTGTAAATGCAACAGTAAAAGAAGGCATCACAACCATTTGTACACTTGCATTTGCCAATACATCGGTTGAAACAGTTCAACTTCCATCTACATTGACAAGTATTCGTTATGGTGCATTCCAGAATTGTACGGCATTGCGACAGATTACATTGCCAGAGAGTGTGACATTTATTGAGGGCGGTTCTTTCCAAAATTGTACAGCGCTCGGAAGTATTGTGATTCCTCAGAATGTAAGCTATCTTGGAGCGGCTGCCTTTGCAGGTTGTAGTACACTGAATTCAGCAATTTTGCCGCAGAAAATGACAAGAGTAAGTTCAAGTTTGTTTGAAAATTGTACGGCTCTTGCAACTGTGCAGGTTTCAAATGCGCTCACGTCTATTGGAAGTCGTGCCTTTGCAGGAACGAGTGCTCTTAGTGTATTTACCTTCCCACAGACACTGACTTCAATTGGTGCAGAGAGCTTTTCTGGTTCTGCGATTGGCTATGCGTCTTTGCCACAGAGCGTAAGCTTCATTGGAGCAGGTGCATTTTCTGGTTGTACGAAGCTGACAACAGTAGAACTTCCAGCAGCAATCGAGGCAGTGAGAGATCGCACTTTTAGAAATTGTACCGAATTAAAGCAGATCACGATTCCAGAAGGCATTCGCTATATTGGTGCGGCTGCATTCCAAAATGACGTATCACTTCAGACAGTTGATTTTGCACAGTCACTTCTAACGATCTGCGACAATGCATTTGAGGGAAGCGGCGTTGGCGAGGGTCTTGTGCTTCCACCAGCTCTTCGTACAATAGGAAGTCGTGCATTTGCAGGCTGTATGCGTCTTACATCACTTACTATCACGGCAGATGTTAGAAAAATGGGAAGTCAGGCATTTGCAGATGGATCATCACCATCAATTGTGTGTGCATTTAGCCGTACAACATATATGAGTAAGCTGGCTTCTGGATGGGTAGCTGATTGGGGCAGCGGCCTTGGTTCACTTACATTTACAGGAGGTGCAGTAAATGATGAGCAAAAGGCAGCATTTTTACAGATGATCTGTAAGCTTGTTCCTGATTTTAATGCATCAGAGGCAAACAACACTTTGTATTCTGGCATCATTGGACGTCTTGGCGTTAGTGCAAAGGCAGGCGGTGAGGCAGCCAGCTTGCTTGGCATTGTGTCAGAACAGGCTCAAGAAGGATGGATTCGTATACCTGAGCTTAGCACAAGAAGAGCTATTTTGAATCTTACGGGTATCTGGATGCAGGATTATTGTCCGGCAAATACAGGTGTTGAGGATGTTTATTATGCAGATGGATGGTATTACATTAATGAAGTTTCATTTGCAGAAACACTTACAAAGGGCTATCTTCCAAAGGGACAAAATGGAAGCGGCTATACCTTCTTTGATTCCTATGATGCTCCAACAGGCATGATGGATGGTGCTGTGACTGTACTTCTTAGTGAATCTGACAATGACTATGGAATTGCAGCGCAGGTTCGCTCTAGTGAAAAGATTACAGATGGACGCTACATAAATGTATATGAGAGCGTAGAGGAGCGTGAGCTTTCAGAATCCATCAAAGATATCTGGATGACAGAAAGTGCTTCATATCAGTTTGATAACTACAGCAGAATCTTAACTGTTCAGTCACTTGTATCACCAGATGCAGGAATTGATACTCATTTTCGTTACAGCTGCAAGCCGGGTGAGGATGATGGTACCTTTACGATGGAGTGGAAGGGAATGGATGAGGCAAATATTGACCAGGTTCGTACCTTTACGGTTAGTGTAGATGAAGAAACTCAGGCAATGAAGCTGACTGATGCGCAGACACAAGAGGAAATTACACTTAATTCAATTGCACAACAGGCTAATCAGCCAACAATGTCTGGACAATAATGGCATTAAATCTTTAAGGCTTACTTAAATTTCTCAAAAATTTTACATTACCTATTGACACTATTAAAAAAAAGGACTAGTATAGCAATTGTCAGCAGAAGTGGTAAGAGGAGATCACTTTTGCAGCAAAGGACATTAACTGTTAAGCATATTTAATAGTTATAAATAGGAGGAACAAAAATCATGAGAAAGTTTATTACATCTATCGCAGTAATCGCTATGGCAGCAGCAATGATGACAGGATGCGGAAGCGCTGATAAGAAGACTACTACCGCAGCTAGCACAAAGGCAGAGGTACAGACTGAGGCTAAGACCGAAGCTAAGACTGAGAAGGCTACCGAGAAGGCAACTGAAAAGGCTACCGAGAAGGCAACTGAGGCTAAGACCGAGGCTAAGTCTGAGGCAGCTTCCAGCGAGGCAGCATCTGAGGAGGCATCTTCTGAGGCTGAGAGCGCAAGCGCAGCAAACTAATTTTTTATTACTACAGATAAAAAATAATGAAAAAGGCAGTTTTGGGAATATTTCCTGAAACTGCCTTTTTTGCACAAATTTAATTAAAAATGTTGATGCTTTCGTGAGAATGTGGTATGGTTTATTAAGTCTATTATAAGGAAAGGAAATAGTGAGCCATGCAGACATTTCAGATTAACACAAAGGAAAAAAGAGAAGCAACAGGCGATCTCTTCGGAATTTTTTTTGAAGACATTAATCATGCGGCAGATGGCGGACTTTATGCAGAGCTGATCCAGAACCGTGCATTTGAATTTGATCCGATTGACAATAAAAAGTATCATGCACTGTATGCGTGGATGCCTTGTCAGTTAGATGAAAAAAATGGACAGACAGACGCAGCTGATGTTTCACTTACCATTCTGACAGATAGTCCTTATACGAAGAAGAACCCACACTATCTTCGTATAACGGCAAATTCGGCAGCAGCAGGTGTAAAAAACCTTGGCTTTAACAGTGGAATTGCACTTGAAGGTGGGGAAACATATCATTTTTCCTGCTATTTAAGAAAAATAGACGAGCCAGTGACAGTTAAGGCCTGTCTGATTGGAAAAGAAGGACAAATCTATGCATCATGTGAGCTTACAGCAGATGCTTCTGATTGGAAAAAGTATACGGCAGATCTTAAAATTGCAGAAGGCACAAGCTGCACAGATGCAAATCTGGCGCTTGTCTGCATGACACCGGGCAGTGTGGAAGTGGATTTTGTATCACTATTTCCAGCGCACACATATAAGAACCGCCCAAATGGTCTTAGAAAAGATTTATGCGAGATGCTCGAAGCAATGCATCCGAAGTTCATACGTTTTCCGGGAGGCTGTCTTGTACATGACGGACAGCTTGATGAGAATGCAAGAGATTCGATGTATCGCTGGAAAAATACGATTGGACCTGTGGAGGAGCGCCCAGCGAGACGAAATAACTGGGGATATAATCAGACACTTGGTCTTGGCTATTATGAATATTTCCAGCTGGCAGAGGATATAGGTGCAGAGCCTCTTCCAGTACTTCCGGCAGCATACGATCCGCATCATCAAAGAAAGGTCCCACTTGATGAACTTGGTCCTTGGATTGACGATGCACTTGATCTTATTGAGTTTGCAAATGGCGATGAGACAACTGTTTGGGGAAAGAAGCGTGCCGATATGGGTCATCCAAAGCCATTTGGATTACATTATCTGGCAATTGGAAATGAGGAGGTTGGCGAGGGCTTTACTGAGCGCTATCCATATTTTCATAAGGCAATCCGTGAAAAATATCCTGATATTAAGCTGATTGGTTCAGCAAGTCCATTTGCCGCAGGCGGTGAGTATGAGCGCGGATGGGCAAGTGCAAGAGAATGTGGCTGTGATCTGATCGATGAGCATTACTATATGAATACCGACTGGATGATAGCAAATGTAGATCGCTATGATAATTTCCTATCATCTGATCCCAAGGTATTTTTGGGTGAGTATGCATCATGGGGCAATCAGTGGGAGAATGGTCTTGCTGAGGCTGCCTTTATGACAGGTCTTGAGAAAAATGTGCATGCAGTTGGACTGGCATGCTATGCGCCGATGTTTGCAAATGTGGATTATGTAAATTGGCGTCCTGATATGATCTGGTTTGATAATCATCAGGTGTATGGCTCTGTTAATTATTATGTTCAGAGTATGTTTATGCGCCATCAGGGAACTCATCGCTTAGATTTTACTGTTACAGAGCCAGAACTTGAGCAGACAGCGCGCCTTTTGGCAGAACAAAAAATCCGCGAAAGCGCAAAGACTATAAGCGGTCCAATTCGTGTGTTAGTCAACGAGGGACAGGGTGTGTTCTTTGAGGTGACAGTGAAAAATCATGATACAGGAAAGCTGCATCGTTTTACAGACTGTGTGTGCGGAACTGAGAGTGAAAATCGTGCTGCTTCCTATGAAAATGCAGTCGAGACTGGTGTAATTCCAAAGGATTGGACAAATTATACGCTTACCATGAAGGCAAAAGAGACCGAAGGCAAAAAGGGATTTCTTGTTTATCTTGGAGAAGCATCTGATCATATGCTCTGGACGCTTGGCGGCTGGCAGAATCTGGATATAAGCATGGAGCATTTTAAAAACGGCAAGGGAGCATGCTTAAGTGAGGCAATGTTCTCGGCAGAGAAGGATCATGAGTATGAGCTGATGCTTGTTGTAAAGGATCGCACGATGAAGATATATGTGGATGGCGAGGAATACCTTGATACAATTGACAAGATTCCTGTGCCAAAGCCACTGTATGTATCTGCAGCGCTTGATGAGGTAACTGGTGATGTGATTGTAAAGGCGGTAAACATTACTGGAAATTCACAGACAGCGCAGCTTGCACTTGATGGTGTAAATGGTACACATAACGTGCTTGTAGAGAAGATGGCTGCAGCATTGTCTGATGAAAATACAATGGAAAATAAAAAATGTGTCGTTCCGGCTGTGAGCGAGGAAACTATTCCAGACGGCACATTTACGCGCACGTTTGAGCCATATTCATTGACCATTCTTAGAATCCGCCAATAATAAAAACAGACGTTGTACAGGAAAGGTTTTGCAATGTTATACATGATTAATCATGGTGCCGTCTCCTACGGGGCGAACACCATCTTAACGAATATTAATTTTGAAATCAACGCCGGACAGAAAATTGCCGTCGTTGGAAGAAACGGCTGCGGAAAGACAACTCTTTTAAAGCTGATTGAGGGTGAGGTTGAACTTGAGAAGCGAGACAGCGATGAGGATATTTATATCGCAAAGAGCGGAAATCCGGTGATCGGTTATTTAAAGCAGATCGCGTTTGCAGATGAGACAATTTCTATGGAGACTGAGGTGCGAAAGGTGTTTGAGCCATACCGCGAAAAGCAGCGTGAGCTAGAAGCACAGCGCCAGATCATGGAATCAGATCCATCTGAGTTAAATATCAGAATCTATACCCAGATGCAGGAGCAGTTTACTGATATGGGCGGCTACTACTATGAAAAAGAGTATGAGACAATGCTTCGCAAATTTGGTTTTACTGAAGCTGACAAGAAAAAGCCGCTTAGAGAATTTTCAGGTGGACAGCAGACAAAGCTTGGATTTATCAAGATGCTTCTTTCAAAGCCTGATATTCTTCTTTTGGACGAGCCGACTAACCACCTTGATATCGAGACAATTGAATGGCTTGAGAATTATTTAAAGGCGTATAATAGGGCTGTTGTTATCGTATCTCATGATAGATTATTTTTGGATCGTATTGTCGATACAGTATATGAGATTGAGTATGGAATCACACATCGCTACAGTGGAAATTATACCTCCTTTGTGGAGCAGAAAAAAGCAGCCTGGGATAAGCAGGAAAAGGATTATCAGGCACAGCAAAAGGAAATTGCGCGTCTGATGGAGATTGTAGAAAAATTTAAAAATAAGCCTACAAAGGTTGCAATGACACGCTCAAAGCTAAAACAGATTGAGCATATGGAAAAGATTGCACCGCCGCAGCGCTATGATCTAAAGGCATTTCATGCTAATTTCCAGCCTGAGGTTGAGACAGGAAAGGAAGTATTTACTGCCAGAAATCTTCAGATTGGATATGACCGTGTTCTTTCAGAGGTGAATCTTACACTTGAGAGAGGTCAAAAGCTTGGTATTGTTGGAGGAAATGGCCTTGGTAAATCTACGTTTTTAAAGACAATGATGGGGATGATTCAGCCTCTTGGCGGCGAGTATCAATATGGCATTCGTGTGCAGATTGGATATTTCGATCAGCAGATGGCACATTATACTAGTGATGCCACTGTCATGGATGACTACTGGGCAGAATATCCGAACTTGACGCAGACAGAGGTGCGAAATGCTCTTGGTGCATTCCTTTTTACTGGTGATGATGTGTTTAAGCAGGTCAGCATGCTTTCCGGAGGAGAGCGCGTGAGACTGGCACTTTGTAAGATCTTAAAGAAAAAACCAAATCTTTTGATCCTCGATGAGCCGACAAACCATATGGATATTGTCGGAAAAGAAGCACTAGAGCAGATGCTAAAGGGCTATCAGGGAACACTTGTATTCGTATCCCATGACCGTTATTTTGTTCGTCAGGTGGCAGATAAGATTTTAAGCTTTGACGGCGGTGTAACGACATATTATCCGTTTGGCTATGAACAGTACGAGGAGGCGACAGCTGACAAGGACGATCAGGTAAGCTTTGGCAAATATACAGCCGTTTCACCGGCAGCAAAGCTTGCTATAGAGCAGGAAAAAAATAAGACAGCTGCATCTGCGTCATCAAAGACTCTTTATGCTAATCCAGGAAAGGAGCGCTCACGTTTATCTGCAAAGGTCAAAAAGGCCGAGGCAGCAGTTGAAGCTTGTGAGGAGGCACTTTCAAAGTTACAGGATGAATTAAATGATCCTGCAATTGCAGCAAGCTACAGTAAGCTGCAGGAGGCACAAAAGAAGGTCGACGCTAAAGAAGAGGAGCTCAATGGACTGATGGAAGTATGGGAGCAGGCTAGTTCCGAGCTCGATGCGTTCGAGGAGTCCTTAGCTAAATAAAGAAGGAAGAGGGTACTTGGTATGAGTGAGCAATCACAAAAAACTACGGGAATCAGAGACGCCAGAACGCTCGGAATCCCGAAAATGCTGCTGCTTGGAATACAGCACATGTTTGCAATGTTTGGAGCAACGATTCTTGTTCCGATCCTGACAAATGTTTATTTTGAGGGAGAGGGACTTTCGGTTCAGGTAACGCTGATCTGTGCAGGTCTTGGAACGCTGTTTTTCCATCTGTGCTCCAAAATGAAGGTTCCTGCATTTTTAGGTTCGTCGTTTGCATTTTTGGGTGGATTTTCAGCTGTTGCAGCGCTTGATACAGGCATTTTTGCTGACATGACGATGGGTGAGAAGCTTCCGTATGCGTGTGGAGGAATTGTTGTTGCAGGACTTTTATATTTAATTCTTGCACTGATCGTAAAGATCGTCGGTGTAAGAAAAGTAATGAGATTTTTGCCTCCTGTTGTTACAGGACCAATGATCATTTTAATTGGTCTTTCACTGGCAGGAAGTGCTGTTACTAACGCATCACAGAATTGGCTTTTAGCAATTGTTGCACTTGCAATTATTATTATTGCAAACATCTGGGGTAAGGGAATGATTAAGATCATTCCGATTCTTCTCGGCGTTGTAGGTTCCTATGTATTTGCGCTGATTTTAAATGCACTTGGCGTAAAAAATCCAGACGGATCTGCTATTTTAACTTTCACTGAGGTATCTAAGGCTTCATGGGTAGGTTTGCCGCCATTTCAGTTATGCAAATTTGACCTGACTGCTATTCTTGTAATGGCACCGATTGCAATTGCATCAATGATGGAGCATATAGGAGATATGTCTGCTATTTCTGCAACTGTTGGAGAAAACTTTATCGAAGATCCGGGTCTGCACCGCACTCTTGTAGGTGATGGTCTTGCAACGTCTCTGTCTGCACTTGTTGGAGGTCCGGCTAACACAACATACGGAGAAAATACTGGTGTACTTGAACTTTCCAAGGTATATGATCCGCGCGTTATCCGTATTGCAGCTATTTTTGCAGTAATCTTAAGCTTTATCCCGAAGGTATCAGAGATTATTGCATCCATCCCATCTGCGATTATCGGTGGAGTTTCATTTATGCTGTATGGTATGATTTCTGCAATAGGTGTCAGAAATGTTGTTGAAAATAAAGTAGACCTTACAAAGTCAAGAAATTTGATTATCGCAGCTGTGATTTTAGTAAGTGGACTGGGATTTTCAAGTGGACTTACATTTACAATCGGTGGAGCTTCCATTACGCTTACAGGTCTTGCAATTGCAGCAATCGCAGGTATTGTTCTGAATGCAATTCTTCCAGGCAATGATTATGAGTTTGGAATGAATGAGAAGGGTGATGAGAATCGCGGTATTCATGCTTAAGGAGTCTTTTTAAATGTTCTTAATGAAATCTTAATCCGTTACCGAATTGAATCTTAATGAGTAAAACAATATAATAAAAAGCAAACAGGAGGAAATGAGAATGCAATATTATATATATTCACTAGTTTGTTTTTTATTGCCGGGGACGGTATGGCTGATTTGGAATAAAGGAATGATAGCAGATAAAGCGTACAAGGTACGACATATTATCTGGATTTATATTTATCTGTTTTACGGGTATCTTACAGTGCAGGAAGCCGCAGGAATTGGAACAATTTGGGATTTGATTGCTTATGGCAAGCTGGATAACAGTATTAATCTGATTCCAATTTCTTCCGAAGGTGCAATGACATATATCTTAAATATTATTATGTTTATGCCGTTTGGATTTTTACTGCCGCTTATCTGGAAAAATTTCAGAAATGCAAAAAAAGTAGTTTTGATGGGATTTTTGATGTCGTTGGCGATAGAAATCTGTCAGCTATTCAATATAAGGACAACAGATATTGATGATTTACTGATGAATACACTGGGAACTTTGGTTGGATACTGCTGTTGGAAGGTATTTTCGCTTATATTTCGTAATGCGGGAACAAAGTGTGTGGAAATAAAGAAAAGCGAACCTGTAATCTATATGTTTGGAGGAATTCTGGGCTTGTTTCTTTTGTATAACTGGAGAGTATTTAACTAGTGAAACCGATTGACAAAAACCATACTTTCGCCATATAATAAAGTAAGCTGCCGTTTTATGCGGCAGCTTATTTTTGGTAGAGATAAAAATGCAGGATAATTGATAGAATACCAGAGTTGTATCATCATGGAGCAATTCGTGGGTATCAGTGAGGAATAAAGTAGATGGAGATTATAGCAAAAATACAGACCGATTTTCCAACGAAATTCGGAATACCCAGACAGAGCGGACTTGTAGAGTCCTTAAAGGGTGTTATTACATTTGAGCCGAAGTATCGCAATCCTCAAGGTGTGTACGGATTGGACGGGTACAGCTACATCTGGCTTTTGTGGTCATTTAGTGAGAATCACAGAGAAGGCTGGTCGGCTACCGTAAAGCCACCGAGACTTGGCGGCAACAAGAGAATGGGAGTTTTTGCAACGAGATCTCCGTTTCGTCCAAACGATATTGGTCTTTCCTGTGTAAAATTAGAGCGAGTTGTCCTCGATGAGAAGAATGGACCGATGCTCTATGTAGCAGGCGTCGATCTGATGGATCAGACACCAATCTACGATATCAAGCCGTATATCCCATTTACGGACAGTCACCCAGACGCAAAGGGCGGCTTTTCTGATGCAGTGAAGGATTATGAGCTTGAAGTTTCATTCCCAGCTCATCTTCTGGCACATTTTCCAGAAGAGAAGAGGGAGGCAGTGATCTATGTGTTAAAGCAGGATCCACGCCCGGCCTACCAGCGCGACGAGACAAGACGTTACGGCGTAGACTTCGCCGGATTTGACGTGCGTTTCCACGTAAAAGGGCAGGTGCTTACCGTATGCGAGTTAGAGGAGCGCGCAAGCGGTATGATTTTTCGCTGAGCGACAAAAGTAAAAAATCGAATGGAGTTAAAGTATTATGAAGAACCAGAGTGAAAACAAGGTATATACATTGGCAGAGGTGCTTGGAAAGCACACCATTGCAGAGTTAAAGCAGATGACACAGGTACTTGAGGTAAAAGTATTATCCAAGGCGAAGAAGCAGGAAATTATCGATGCTTTGTCTGCAAAGCTGTTAGATAAGGAGCTTCTTACTGCATGGCTTCTTGCAGCAGGAAAGCAGGAGATTGAGGAATTAGAGCTTGCAATGGCAGAAGACGTTGTTATTGCAGAGGAGTCTGGCCGCTTCTATTATTGGAGAAATCTTCCAGTTGTATTTGTAACAGGTGATGGTGTTGTTGTAGTACCGTCTGAAACTGCTGCAGTATATAATGAGATTAAATCAGACAGTGAGTATGCACAGAAGAGATCACGTATCAATGTGTTTGATGAGTATTTGATGGCATGTGTAAACCTGTATCGTGCAATTGATATCACAACATTCTTGTCTATCGTAAATGGTCAGACAGGAATGAATGCAAAAAGACCAGAGCTTGAGAGCTGGTTAAAGGATCGTGAAGCAGTTCGCGGACAGCAGATGTACTTTTTTGAGGGCGGATATATTTTAAGCGAGGAGTATCGCACAAAGAAGGAAGGCGAGGTTGTTGATTATCATCAGCTTTTAGAGCGTCAGGGTGCAATGAGCTATTACATTCCGGCAAAGAGCGAACTGCTTCGCTATGCAGATCCGTACTATGTAGAAAAGACACCATCTTACGCTGCATTCTGCCGTTTCATTCAGGTTCGTCTTGGCCGTCCGGAAAACGAGGCAGCAGTGATCGGTTCTCATATCCAATTAATCATGCGCCATGGTGCAATGCCAAAAGACATCTTTGCTGAGATGGAGCGCTTTGGACTGACAGAGGAAAATGAGGAGCTGATGAGCGATTTCATCACTGTTATGATGGATATGTATAATAATACAAGAATGCCAGAGACAAGAGGCTTTACAACCGTAGAGGCACAGAAGGCAGATCCATCACGTCAGAAGAAGATTGCAAGTGCTTCTGAGATTGTAACTTCTTCTATGCCAATCGTAAAGAACCGCATCGGCGGAAAGAAGATTTATCCAAATGATCTTTGTCCGTGCGGAAGCGGCAAGAAATATAAGAAGTGCTGCGGAAGAGTAAATAAATAATTAACTACCGGGCAACATAAAAGAAAGGCAGGTTTAATATGAGCTTACATTACCAATATGCGGATATGCATTGTGACACATTGCTTCATGGCTTGGGAAAAGGCGTAAATGACATATATGACATGCCAGATGCCATGCTGGACATCAAAAGAATGGCAGAGGCAAATGTGCTGTGCCAGTTCTTTGCTGTATTTTTTCCACCGCGTCCAGAAATGCTCACACCACAGGAGCGCGAAAAACGATTACAGGCGGGTCGTCCAGAGATGCCGCCGGATGAGGAATTGTTTTCAAATGCTGTCAGTCTGATGAAGGATTCCTTTGCGGCTCACAAGGATGTTATTCGTCAGGCATATTGTTTTGACGACGTGATGAAAAATAAGGAGCAGGGCCTGATCTCTGGTGTGCTTACAGTTGAGGATGGCCGTATGGTAAACGGCAGCTTTGACCGTCTTGAACAGTTGGCAAAGACTGGTGTACGCGCAATTGCGCTTACATGGAACTTTGAAAACTGTTTTGGTGCGCCAAACTCGCGTGATCCAAAGATTATGTCTAAGGGTCTTAGCACATTTGGTAAGGAAGCCATAGAAGCCATGAATGAGCTTGGCATTTTGGTAGATGTATCTCATCTGTCAGACGGAGGCTTTTACGATGTCGCAAAGATTTCAAAAAAGCCATTTGTTGCCACTCATTCAGACTGCCGCGCACTTGCAGCGCATCCAAGAAATTTGACGGATGATATGATCCGTCTGCTTGCCCAAAAAGGCGGCGTTTCAGGAATCAATTTTGCACCGGCATTTCTGGATGATACGCAGGGAAACAATACAAGCCGCATAAGCGATATGGTGCGTCATGTAAAACACTTTATCGAAATTGGCGGAGAGGACTGCGTTGGAATTGGCACCGATTTCGATGGTATCGGGGGAAATCTCGAGGTCGGAGAGCCAGGACAGCTTACACTTTTATTTGAAGCGCTTGAAAAAGCAGGAATCACACCGCGCCAGATTGACAAGATTGCATCAGGCAACGTGCTTCGCGTAATGAAAGAAACGATGCGCCCAAGATTTGAGTAAGTTGTAGGCAGAAAACATGAGGGGCTTTTGAGTAAAAAAGCAGGGAATGTGCAAATTGGGATTATTTGAGGAAAAAAGAGAAAGAATGGAGAGACAAAAAGATGAGCATGAAGTATGATTTTACAACAATTTTAAACCGCGAAGGAACAGGAGCAATTGCAGTCAGCAAGATTCCTTTTGACAACGCCGAAATTAAAGAAGGTTTTTCTAAGATTCCGATGTGGGTTGCAGATATGAATTATGCAACAGCACCGAGCGTTATTGAGGCAATACAGAATCGTCTGGCACATCCGGTTTTCGGCTATTTTGATATCAAGGATGCTTATAGTGAATCTATTATAGAGTGGCAGAAAACTAGAAATGGTGTAACAGATATTCCAAAGGAAGCTATTGACTATGAAAATGGTGTGCTTGGCGGTGTGTCTTCTGTATTGCAGGCATTTACAGCACCAGGTGAGGCAATTCTTCTTCATTCACCAGCATACATTGGATTTATCGGAACCATCACTAACATGGGACGAAAGATCGTTTACAGTCCATTAAAGAAGGACGAGCAGGGTGTATGGCGCATGGATTATGAGGATATGGATAAGAAGCTTAAGGAAAATCATATTCATCTGGCAATCTTTTGCACTCCTCACAACCCGTGTGGCCGTGTATGGGAGTGTGAAGAGATTGAGAAGGCAATGGAAGTTTATGAAAAGAATAAGTGTCTTGTCATTTCAGATGAGATCTGGTCTGATCTGACCTTAGAGGGTCATAAGCATATCCCGACACAAAGCGTGAATGAGTATGCTCATGAACATACCTTTGCTTTCTACGCGCCGTCAAAGACATTTAATCTGGCAGGTCTTGTAGGATCCTACCACATTGTATACAATAGCTATCTGCGTGACCGTTTGATGGAAGCAGAAAAGTGCAGTCATTACAATAGTGCAAATGTTCTTTCTATCAGTGCACTGATGGGTGCTTATACAAAGGAAGGTGCTGAGTGGGTTGATGAACTTCGCGAAGTTCTGACACAAAACGTTGATTATGCATATACATATATCACAACACATTTTGATGGTGTTTCTGTGGCAAAGGCACAGGGAACCTACATGCTATATTTGGACTGCAGCGGCTGGCTTAAGGAACATCCTGAGATGACTATGGATGATCTGATCCGTGCCGGAATTGCAGTTGGCGTTGTATGGCAGGACGGAAGACCGTTTATGAATCCAAATACGATCCGTATGAATCTTGCAGTTCCGCATGCGTTAGTAAAGGAAGCAATGGATCGTCTGGATAAATATGTATTTAACGCAAAGTAAGATATTTTAATTAGAGAGGATTAGCTGTCAAGAGGCAGCAAAAAAGGTTATTAGAATGGAAGCAATTCGATACGAGAATTCTGAAATTGATGAGAGGATTATCCGCGCCGTAACAGAGATCGGATATGAGGAGATGACACCAATTCAGCAGTCTGCTATTCCGGCACTGCTTGAAGGACGTGACATCATTGGACAGGCACAGACCGGAACTGGAAAAACAGCGGCATTTGGTATTCCGCTTGTTCAGATGATCGACCCGGAAGATGAGCGCGTGCAGGCAATCGTGCTTTGCCCGACCAGAGAACTGGCCATCCAGGCAGCAGATGAGCTGCGCCGCTACGCAAAATATCTGCCGGGTGTAAAAGTGCTTCCGGTGTACGGAGGACAGGATATTGAAAAACAGATCCGTTCTCTTCGCGGAAAGGTGTCCATTGTTGTTGGAACACCGGGAAGAGTTATGGATCATATGAGAAGACATACGTTAAAGCTTGAGGGCATCCGCATGGTTGTGCTGGATGAAGCTGACGAGATGTTAAATATGGGCTTTGTAGAGGATATTGAGACTATCCTTGCAGGTGTACCAGAGAATCATCAGACGGCATTGTTTTCAGCAACAATGCCGGATGAGATTCTTCGTATCACTGGCCGTTACCAGAAGGATGCACAGATGATTCAGATCGAGAGAAAGGAACTGACTATTCCACTTGTCAAGCAGTACTATTATGAGGTACAAAGACAGAACAAGGAAGAGGTAGTATGCCGTTTGCTTGATTATTACAATCCAAAGCGTTCTTTGATTTTCTGTAACACAAAGCATATGGCAGATGTTCTTTGCGAGAACTTAAAGGGAAGAGGCTATTTTGCTGATGCACTTCATGGTGATTTGAGCCAGATGATGCGCGATAAGGTTATGAACAGCTTTAGAAATGGCACGACAGAAATTCTTATTGCAACAGATGTTGCAGCAAGAGGTCTCGATGTGGATGATGTTGAAGCTGTATTTAACTTTGATATTCCGCAGGATGTAGAGTACTATGTTCATCGTATTGGACGTACAGGACGTGCAGGAAGAAAGGGACGTTCCTTCACTCTTGTTGTCGGAAGAGAGATCTACCGTATCCGAGATATTGAGCGTATCTGCAATACACAGATCAAGCCTAGAATGGTTCCGTCTGTTGCAGATATCACACAGGCAAAGGCAAGCCAGATCTTTGATCAGGTTATGGAAGTGATTTCTAATAATGATCTGTCATCACTTCAAAAGAAGGTAGAGGACAAGATCGAAGAGGAGAATATCACGGCAATGGAGCTTTGTGCAGGTTTCTTAAAGCTTCATCTTGGAGATGACATGGAAGAAATTCCAGCAGAAAATTATATCGAAGAGATGAGAAAGAAGCGTGCTGAGAGAAAGGGCGGAAGAAGCGGCAGAAGAGACGACAGACGCGGTGATGATGACAGGCGCGAAGGCAAAGGCCGCCGCCGCAGACAAACTGACGAAGACGTTCTTGATATGATGCGTGAACACCGTCCAGGAAAGCGCAAGTCTGACAAGGCATTTGATAAAAAGTCAGATAAAAAATCGGATAAGAAATTTGAAAAAAAGGGAAGTGACAGAAAAAGATCAGACAAGTCTGAGAAGAAATCAAAGGGCTTGTTTGGAAAGGAGCGCACTTTCAAAAAGAACGATATTGATAAGAAGACAGGAAAGGCAAAGAAATGGAAGTAAGACAAAATCCACTTGGCAGTGCGCCGCTTGGCAAGCTGCTTGTGAAATTTGCTGTTCCGTCGATCATTAGTATGCTGGTATCAGCACTGTATAACATCGTAGACCAGATCTTTATCGGTCAGGGCGTTGGTATGTATGGAAATGCGGCAACAAATGTTGCATTTCCGCTGACAACACTTGCCACAGCTGTCGGTCTGATGCTTGGAATCGGTGGAGCATCTAATTTTAATCTTGAAATGGGACGAAAGCATGAGGAGAATGCGAAAAAAATCGCAGGAACCGCGTTTGGAAGTCTGGTAATTGCCGGTGTGATCATTTGTATTGTGGCAAGAATTTTTCTTCGTCCGCTGATCACGGTGTTTGGTGCGACAGAGTATGTTATGGATTATGCAATGACATACGTAGGAATCACATCGCTTGGAATGCCGTTCTTTGTACTGACAACAGGCGGAACTCATCTGATTCGTGCCGACGGAAAGCCAACGTATTCTATGCTGTCGGCACTGGCAGGTGCAGTCATTAACACGATTCTTGACCCACTGTTCATTTTTGTATTCAAGTGGGGTATCGCTGGTGCAGCATGGGCGACGATCATCGGACAGATTTTTTCAGCGCTTATGGTGCTCGGATATTTACCAAAGTTTCACACCGTGAAGCTTTCAATGCATGATTTTATGCCAAAGTCGCGTTTCCTTAAGATGGTTATGGCGCTAGGTATGGCAGCCTGCTTTAATCAGCTGGCGATCTTTGTGACTCAGATTGTTATGAACAACGTGCTTCGTTACTACGGTGCGCTGTCTATCTATGGAAGCGATATTCCGCTTGCAGTAGTTGGCGTCGGCTCTAAGGTAAACATGGTGTTCTTGTCAATCGTCATAGGTATTTCACAGGGTGCACAGCCAATCATTGGATTTAACTACGGTGCAGCTCAGTACAGCCGTGTAAAGAAAACATATCGTTTGGCAGCAACAGTGGCAACCATAATTGCCGTCATTGCGTTTGCAGGATTTCAGCTATTTCCGCGTCAGATTACGGCGCTGTTTGGAAGCGGTGATGAGCTGTATGAGCAATTTGCAGTATCATACTTCCGTGTTTTCATGTTCTGTACGTTCTTAAATGGTATTCAGCCGCTGACAGCAAACTTCTTCACTTCAATCGGAAAGGCACCGATGGGAATTTTCATTTCCATGACAAGACAGATCATCTTCTTGATCCCACTTGTACTGTTATTGCCGCTTGCATTTGGAATCGAAGGTGTCATGTTTGCCGGCCCGATCTCGGATGGTGTTGCAGGTGTGCTTGCTATCATACTTGTGCTTAGGCAATTTAAGAAAATGCCGGCAGAAGGACAGGCAAATTAAAAGATTATTATACAACAAAATGGGTATCCACAGGAAAATGAAACCTGTGGGTACCCATTTTTAATGACGTTTTATTCATCAATCTCGATAACTTTTTGAAGAAGGTTTCCGACAAATTCAATGACTGGTCCAAGTACAAAAGCCATGAGTACTGTGACCACTCCAAGCTTGCCGCCAAAAATCAATGCGATTATTACGACAAAGATGTCGAAGCCCATGCGCACAAAGCGAAATGGAATAGAAGAAGCTTTCTTTTTCAGTGCGTTCCAGATGATATACGGAACAGCATCATACGGCGCAGTTCCAAGATCAACATCCATATAGAGTGCAGCCGCGAAAATAAAGCAGATCAGTGAAGGAAACAGTACACAGATGCGCACTGTCATGGAAGTGAAAACGCCATCTGTGACAACACCAGCCGGAAGAACAATTCCCCAAAGCCAAGAGAAAAACTGCAGAGAGTAACCAACAAGAAACATGTTGGCAAGTGTTCCAAAGCCTAAGTTTCGTCCGCCAAAAATGATAACAAAAATCAGAAGAACAATGTTCATCAATGCCTGCCAGTCACCGATTGCCATACCAAGCTTATCTGATATTGCCAGATTCATCATTGTACAAGGGTCGGTGCCCATGTCACATAAAACAAGCCAGGACAGGCAAAATCCCATAAGGATAACAGCGAAAAGCACCAGAAGCAGACGGGGAATGAAATTTTTTCTTCGGTACATGTGAGTAAAAAAGTCTTTTGTAAAAATTGCGCTCATAAAAAAATCCTTTTGTATTGAATAGAGTACCCATCTGCAGTACAGACAAGCCATTTTTAAGTATAGCATAGTCTTACTGATTTGCAACAAAAAAATCAAACTTTCGGGCAGTGTCCCATAAGCAATTCATTAATGCAAATATCAAAGTGATGGCTTAAATTGTAGAGATTATCAATAGTGGGAACAGAATCACCGTTCAACCAGTGGTAAATTGTTTGCGGACAGGAAAGTCCTAATATTTTCTGAAGGTCTTTTACAGTCATATCGTGCTGCTTCATCAATGAGCGCAGGTTCTGACCGATTTCTCTGGAGTCAAATTTTGGAATATCCCGCATTTGTTTTGTCTCCGTTTCTTTTGCTTTCTTGTCGTATTTACAGTAATACCAGAAAAAAGGCCAAGAAGCAAGAAAAATAGAACGCAGGATTCGACATAAGCTGTACTTTCGAGAAATCTGCATCTTGCCGTAATGTGGAAAAGCGATATAATAAATAAAAGGGGAGGCAGGCACAAACAAAACAAAGAAATACAAAAAGAGAGGTGTACCATGAATATAAACTGGGATGCAAAAGGCTATAAGGAAAATTTTTCATTTGTACATGAATATGGCGAGGATGTTGTCAGTCTGTTAAAGAGTCCAAAGGGAGCTGCTGTGCTTGATTTAGGCTGTGGAAATGGAGCATTAAGTGTAAAACTTTTGGAAAAAGGCTATAAGGTAATTGGAATGGATGCATCAGAGGCAATGCTTGAAATTGCAAAAGCACAATATCCGCATATGACATTTTTGCAAGGCGATGCATGCAGCTTTCATCTTAAGGAACCATTGGATGCGATCTTTTCCAATGCAGTGTTCCATTGGATTGATGCTTCGATGCACCCTCATATGTTGTGTCATCTCGCTGGACAGTTAAAGACAGGCGGTGAGCTTGTATGTGAGTTTGGCGGAAATGGCTGTGCAGAGACCGTTCACGCTGCGTTAGAGCGCGCATTTGCAAAGAGAGGCCTAGTCTATCCAAGAGTCTTTTATTTTCCAACTATTGGAGAATATGCACCACTCTTAGAAGAAGCAGGTTTTCGCGTTGAATATGCGGTACTTTTTGACCGTCCAACAAAGCAGAAAACAGAAGATGGCTTTAAAGACTGGGTAAATATGTTTGATAAGGCACCGTTTGAAGGAATGGATGAAGCATTAAAAGATGAGATCATTGCAGAAGCCGAAGCAGAATCAAAAGAAAAATTATATCATGACGGCAGCTGGTACATTGATTACGTGAGAATACGTTTTCGCGCCGTAAAGTATTAAAGCCATGGGGACAGGGACACTAATTCGGCCACTGTCCCTGTCCCTTTGGTCACTTTCTTATAAATTTCAGATAGATTACGCATGAAGCAGCGGCAGTAATAAACTCCGTCAACCACATAGCATGCCATACACCATTTGCATCAAAAAATTTAGTTAAAATAAGCGCAGCTGGAATGATGACAACTATATAGCGCATCAGTGAGATCACAAGTGATGGAGCACCTTTTCCGAGTCCTTCGAGTGCACCGGAAACGGTAACAGAAATCGAAGAGATGATAAAGCCAATGCTAATAATGCGAAGAGCAGAAGCGCCAAGGCGAATCGTTTCTGCATTAGAGGTGAAAAGTCCGATCAAGGAGCTTGGAATAGCAAGACAAAGTGCAGTACCGATTACCATGACACCAGATATAAGAATCAGAGAATCAAAGAAAATCTGCCTTACACGGGCATGTTCACCTGCACCATAATTGTAGCCAATCAGCGGACGCATTCCCTGAACAACACCATTTCCAGTCAGATAAAGGAAGGTTTGGAGCTTATAGTAGGCACCAAGAACAAGTACATATGACTGGGAATATGCAGCCAAAATTCCATTTAATGTAGAGACAAGCAGTGAAGGAAGCGCCAAATTTAATGTGGCAGGAATGCCGACAGTATAAAGGCGAAGTAATAGTTGCTTGCTTGGCTTGCAGCAGGAAAGAGAAAATGTTACAGGCAGTGGACGAACCACGCAGAAAACAAGGTAAATTACAAGAGACAGCATTTGTCCAATGGCAGTTGCAATTGCAGCACCTTCAATTCCCATTGCTGGAAAAGGTCCGATGCCAAAGATCATAAGTGGATCCAGAATGATGTTTCCGATACAGCCCGCCATCATGGCAACCATCGAAACCTTCATGCGTCCAGTTGCCTGAAAAATTTTTTCAAGAGATATTGAAATTCCAATCGGAATTGAGAAACTAAGGGTGATTCTTGCATAACGAATACCTAAAGATATAACGTCCTGATCAGTTGTAAACAGCTCCAAAAAAGGGCGAATAAATGTTAGACAGACAATCATAAGAAGCAGTCCGTGAAATGCATTTAATAATGTGCCAAGCGAGGCAGCACGGTCGGCTTCTTTTTTATTTCCAGCACCAAGGTGGATGGAAATAACAGCATTTGTTCCAATTGCAAAGCCAACGGTGATTGCCGTAATCAAGTTTTGAATTGGATAAACAAGAGAGAGTGCCGTCATGGCATTGTCGCTTATTTTTGCGATAAAGATGCTGTCAACAATATTATACAAAGAATTAACGAGCATAGACAGCGTCATAGGCAGTGCCATAGAAACTACAAGCGGCAGCACTGGTTTTTGCTTCATGTAAGTTTGATCCATAAAAAAAGAACTCCTTTCTGCTTTAAAGCGTTCTCACGAAAACATTTATTGGTTTTGCTGCGCAAAAAAAATACCGCACAACAAATACGGGAACGCAGTATTGTTGTGTGGCGAAAAATAAAGATATCTTAATTTAATTAGTCTTTATGAAAAGTCCACGGCCGGAATCCGGTTTTAGTACTAACATAGAATAGCAAAAATAAAGAGAGATGTCAAGCTTGACAAACAGGAAAAGATGCTATACTGTTGAGTTATGTGTTTAAAAGAACATGGCAAGGAAGGGAGACATCAGATGAGTTTGACACAAATAAACCTAAAGCCATATTGGGATGAAAATACAATAGACAGAATGGATGTGACAATAAAGATCACAGGACTGTCTTATAAAGAAGGGGAGCGGCTGTGCAGTATGCAGCTAAGCACCGTGACAATACCAGGATGTGAGCCAAATGCTTTACAGATTTGTGATGAAAGCGGTGCGGTTTTAGTGAAGGAGTCAGAAGAAACACCATATCCGTATCATTGGCGCAGATGGAACGTGCAGCGCGGCACAGAGGGAAATGTAAAGATTAATTATACAGTATATCCGCGAGAGATAAAGCCAACAGATATTTGCGGTCCATATTTTGACTTTCGTGCAGAAAAGGGAGGTGCAAACAGTGCAGGCTTTTCTTTTTTAATGGATATTGAAAAGGCAGAAGAATGCGAGCTTTCATGGGATATGAGTGCGATGCCAGAGAAAAGCCGCGGTGTTTGCACATTAGGGGAGCATAAAGTAAAGGCGAAGACACTTGATAGGCTTCGTGAATGTTATTTTGCTATGGGACAATTAAATGCTATTGAAGAGGGTGATTTTGGATTTTACTGGATGAGTCAGCCGCCATTTGACGTGAAAGAGGTTGCTGAGTATACAAAAAAACTTTTTGGTCAGATGCAGAAATTCTTCAAGGATACCGAAAAGGTCTACCGTATTTTCGTGAGAAAGGATCCATTTTTGACAAGCGGAGGAACGGCGCTTTATCGTTCCTATCTTTTTGGCTGGAATACAACTCAGCCATGCAGCCTTGAAGATAAAAAGGCTATTCTCGCACATGAGATGGTACATAACTGGCCGCAGCTAAATGATAATCCATATGGTGTCACAACATGGTATTCGGAAGGCACGGCAGAGTATTACAGCGTGCTTTTACCGCTTAGACTTGGTCTTATGACAGATGATGAGGCTATTTTGGAGCTTCAAAAGCGCACAGATGCATATTATTCAAATCCGACAAGAGCACTTGGAGATGAGGAGGCTGCCGCCATTTGCTGGAAAGACCGCAGGGCGCAGCGACTGGTTTATGGCAGAGGAATGATTTTTGTAATCAATACTGATATTATGATTCGCAAGGCAACAAATGGCGCACACAGCATAGATGATGTTGTGCTTGATATTTTACAGAAAGATCGCGCAGGAATACAGCTTGGAAACGAAGTATTTTTAACGTCTGTAAAGAAAATTAGTGGTCTTGATGTGCGAAGTGAATGGGAAGATATGCATACAGGAAAGGAAATTATTCCGTTAAGCGGAGGCTTTGACGGTCATTTTGCCGTAGTGGAAAAAGAGATCGATGAAGCAGATACAGGAAAAAAAGTGCGTTCCTGGACATGGATCAAACAAGAGACGAAAAAAGGAAAATAATATGAGCGCTCAAGCGAGAGGAGGCAAATAGAAATGGAAAACAATACGACACAGCTCAAGAAATTTACACCAGAGACGATGAAAGAAATCGTTTATGTCACATGGCCGACACTTGCACCAGCAGGGGACAAAGCTGCATGGGTTGATTGGAAGGGCGACATGAAAAGTGGCCTGTTTTCTTCAAAGATTCATCTGATGGAAAATTTATTACAAAATGCGACAGGCGCAGAGGGTATGGACGCAGCTCGAAAAGAATCTGTTTTGACACCAGATGGAGTGAAAGAAAAACAGCCAGTTTTTCTTTCAGATGGCGTTCATATGGCGTATCTGTCGAATGAGACAGGTGAGTTTCAGGTATTTATTAAAAATCTTAAGACAAACGAAAAACGTCAGATTACAACACTTCGTCATGGTGTACTGCGCTATCAGCTGTCAGATGATGAGACAAAACTTGTTTTTGAGGCAACGCTTTGGCCAGAGGAGATTCAGGAAAATACTGCATTCGAAGAGATGACGCCAGAAAAGAAGGCACAGTGGGAAGAGGATCTTGATTGGAGACCATATGAGATTACTAATCTGACATATAAGCTTGATGAGTGGCACGGTATGAGAAAAGGTGAGTTTTCACATATAGGTACGGCAGAACTTTCATCAAAAAAACAAAAGCTTTTTACATCAGACTGCATGGAAAAGATGGAAGCAATTTATCCATCCTGGTCTCACGATGGCAAAAAAATTGCGTTTTATGGATATCCGTATGAAGGCGCAAAAGGCTTTGATGTAGAATTGTTTGTATGTGATGAGAACGGAAAAAATCTGAAGCAAATAAGTAGCGATAATGGTATTTATGGAGATCATGCACCGGCCTTTACAGCAGACGATACTGGCATCGTAACGATGGTGTTTGGTGATTTTGAAGATGGAAGCTGCGTACAGCTGCCAATGCTGTTTGATTTAATAAACAATACGTATCGATATTTGATCGACGAGTGGGACGAATCCATCTGCCATGGTGTTCATCCGCTTCGCGCCGGTTCTCTTGAGTACGGTGATCATTCTCCTTACTTCAGACTCACAAAGGATGGAAAGTATCTATATTTCCAGACAGGACGTCACGGACGATTTTCCCTTTGCCGTGTAAGAATTGACGCGGCAAAGTCAGAGACAGCAGAAGTATCTTCGGTGACGGACTCAGTGATCAAGCCAAGCCCAGTTGAGATGGTTCTAGAAGGTCAGACCGACATTCAGGAATTTTCTATGAATGAAAATGGTCAGATCGTGACAATTCAGGCAGATTGGCTTCATCCGGCTGAACTTTGGATGAATGGAGAGAAGCTGACAGACAGCAATCCGTGGCTGTCTGAATATGCGCTTGCTGATGTTGAAGAACATTGGGTAAAGAGTAAGGACGGCAAGGCAGATCTTCAATATTTTCTTGTGAAGCCAGTCAGCTTTGAAAAAAATAAGCAGTATCCTGCAGTACTTGATATAAAGGGTGGCCCTACAACCATGTATGGACTGACCTTCTGGCATGAGTTTCAGGCACTTGCTTCTTTGGGGATGGCAGTTATTTTTGGAAATCCAAGAGGCAGCACAGGCTTTGGACGTGCATATTGTGCCGGAGGCGTCTGCTGGGGAAATGAGGCGATGGATGATCTTGTGCAGTTTGTGGAGGATGCCATATCAAAGGGATTTATTGATGAAAAGAGAGTGGGTGTCACAGGAGGCAGCTACGGCGGCTACATGACAAACAAGTTGATCGGAAGAACAAATGTCTTTGCGGCAGCTGTCACGCAGCGCTGTCTTGCAAACACTGCAACTTCCTACGGTACAGGCGACATGGGCTTTGTCTCATCGCGTCAGATTCCGAAACATTTTCATATGCTTGATTATTTAGAAGACCGCGCAAGAGGAAATATCATTTCCTATGTTGATCATTTTAAGGTGCCGCTTCTCATACTTCATGCCTATCAGGATTATCGCTGCGGATTTGAACAGGCAGAACAGGTATTTATTCCAATGAAAGAGAGAAATCCGGAGATTCCATGCCGCATGGTCATGTTTCCAAATGAAAATCATGGAATGACAAGAAACGGAAAGCTGTATCATCAGGTTCGCCATCTGCAGGAGATGACTAACTGGTTTGTTAAATATCTGATAGAAGAGCCTGACTGGAAGACAAAAGCAGATGAAAAGAGTGAGAAAGATACTGATTTTATGAAAACACAGGAGGTGAAGGGATGATGCGTTTACCTGAATTTGAGGATTGCCGTGATCTTGAGCAGTTAAATGGAGGCGATTATTTTCCACAAAAGGAGCTTGTCTGCTATGCCTCCAACCACACAAACGGTATTGTGATAAAAAATTTAAAGACAAATGAGAGTGTGACAGTGACAGCAGGCGGCACAGGTGAGGGAGGTCCGTCCTTCTCTCCAGATGGAGATAAAATTTTATTTGTCTCATCAAAGAAAGGTGTGGGACGTCAGGCATTTGTTTATGAGATTAAGAGCAAGAGTATAACACAGATTACTCATGTAAAAGGTGCCGTCATGGAGCCGCAGTGGTCACCGGATGGAACAAAGGTGTTGTTTTCCGTGATCACCTCCGGAGCATCACAGAATGCATCGGATGCGTCCAATGCTGTAAGCGCTTCATCGTCTGCTGCATCTGCAACGCAGGAGCAGTTTGTTCATGACGACGATGCTGTTGCTACTGAGGATTTTGGCTACAAATTTGATGGTATGGGATTTATTCGTCCAGATACACACTGGCATTTGTTTGCTGCATCTGCTGACGGCACAAGTGAGACTCAGTTAACAGACGGCGAGTATGATTATCTTCATGCCGCATGGGCGCCAGACAGCAAAAAGATCGTCTGCGTAAGCAACCGTTTCCGCAAAAGACAGGAAGTAATTGGCTATGATCTTCTGCTGATTGATGTGGACAAGGAGCCCGGAAAGCTTCGCAGACTGACAGAAGGATATTGGCTTGTTTCTTATCCAAATCCAGTGCGCCCAGTATTTACGCCAGATGGAAAATCAGTCATCGCTGTAGTCTTAAATCCAGAATATGCCGATGATGAGTCAGAGATGGGCTACCCAGAGGGTTATCTTTACCGCTTTGATGTTTGTGATGGCAAAGCAACACCAATATTTATTCAGGATGATAATTGCTATCAGTGTGTACAGTTTCCGTACAATGCAGGCTGTGGACGAGGCATGGATAAGCTTCAGATTGATGAGAGCGGACGTTACGTATACTTTATTAGTGGATTTAAGGGTCAGGGAAATTTGTACCGACTAGATTTAGAGGGTGATGGTCATGCAAAGCTTTTCTGGGGCGGCAAGCAGGTTTGCCATGGAATAAGTAAGGTACAAAATGGACGTATCATGGCGGCGGCAGCAAAATCGACAGTGCCGGAATTTTATGCAGTTCTTGATGCAAAGACAGGAGAATTACTTGATATTGCGGTGCAGTCAGCACAGAAACTTTTGGATGAGGTAAAATTAAGCGAGCCAGAGGATTTCTTCTTTTCAACACTTGATGGTGAGAGTCATGTTCATGGCTTTGTCATGATGCCGCATGATGCAAAAAAAGGTGAAAAATATCCGGCGATTCTTTACATCCACGGAGGTCCGCATCCGTTTTACACATATGGTTTGACAATGGAGTTTCAGATGTTAGCAGCAAAGGGCTTTGCAGTTCTTTATTGCAATCCAAGAGGCAGCAGCGGCTACGGCTGGACACATGAAAATTATCAAAGAAGTATTGATGGATCTGCTTACTATGACCTTCTCCAATTTGTTGATGAAGCATGCAGACGTTTTGATATGATTGATGAACAGCGAATTGGTGTCACAGGCGGAAGTTACGGCGGTTATATGACAAATTATATTGCGACTCATGCAAAGCGTTTCAAGGCATATGTCACGCAGCGAAGCATCTCGAATGAATTAATCATGTATGCTAATTCTGATATGCAGGGCAAGAGTACAGACTATAAAAGCTATGAGGATTTCATGGTGGCTAAGCTTAAAGAGTCAGCTGTATCGTATGCAGAGCGTGTGGACAAGCCAATTTTGATTCTTCATGGAATGGACGATTACCGCACACCAATTGAGGGAGCGCACCAGTTTTATGTGGCTATAAAGGATCTGCATCCAGATCTGCCGGTTAAGATGGTAGCGTATCCGCATACAGGCCACGAGCAACCAACTGACCCAAGACTATTAAAGCATTATTATCACGAGATGATTTTGTGGTTTGAAAAATACTTGTAAAAAGAAAGGCAAGAATTATGAAAATTTATGCATTTGGAGTGAGAGATGATGAAAAACAGGCATTTGAGCAGATTTCTGATCAGTGTGGTGTAGAGGTTACGCTTTCAGATGAGACACCATCACTTGAGAATGCCGATCTTGTAAAGGGATATGAGGGTGTTACAGCGCTTGGCATGGGAAATATTGACAGGGATTTATTAAGTCGCTACAGCGAGAATGGTGTGCGTTTTCTCTCTACAAGAACTATCGGTTATAACCACATTGATTTGGTGGCAGCAAAAGAGCTTGGAATTAAAGTCTGCAATGCAGCCTACCCGCCAAACGGTGTTGCAGACTTTACGGTAATGATGATTTTAATGTGCCTTCGCCAGTATAAGCAGGCACTATGGAGAGGCCAGGTCAATGACTTTTCCTTGCAGGGACTGCAGGGGCGTGATATGAATGAACTTACAATAGGTGTCATGGGTACTGGACGAATTGGCCTTCAAGTATTAAAAAACTTATCAGGCTTTGGCTGTCGTCTGCTTGCCTATGATGTTTATAAAAATCCAGAGGCAGAGAAAATTGCGACATATGTAGATCAGGATACAATCTATAAGGAATGCGATGTCATAAGCCTTCATATGCCGCTGTTTGATTCTACGTATCACATTATTAATCATGAGACAATCGCAAAGATGAAAGATGGCGTAATTTTAATTAACTGCGCAAGAGGTGGACTGACTGACATTGATGCATTGGTAGATGGTGTTGAATCAGAGAAGATTGGTGCGCTTGGCATGGATACCGTAGAGGGCGAAGAAGGTATTGTGCATGAAGACAGAAGAACAGATATCATCTCCAACCGCAACTGGTTTTATCTTCATCAGTTTCGCAATGTCATCATGACACAGCACATGGCATTCTACACAAAAGAAGCAGTAGAGAGCATGGTGCGCTGTGGCATAGAGGGTATTGTGCAGATGGAAAAGACGGGAAGCTGCAGGACAATGCTGACGAAATAAATTATAACATTACAATGTGCACACTGAAAATATCTAATATAGGTACAGTGTGCACATTGATACAATACTGATTTTATGATAAACTACATTCAAGATTGACAGAGGAAAGAGAGGCATTTAAAGGAAAGCAAAGTTCGATGAGGAACATTTCCCTGCCGATCTATTTCTATAGTCAAAATACTTTAATGAATTAAAGCAAAACAGCACAATGGTGAAATGGAGGAATCAGATATGAGAAAATATGCAGCAATGGGACTTACAGCAGTGCTGGCAGCAGCATCATTTCCGGCAGCCGTACTGGCAGACGAGGCAGATGTAAAGAGTGTAAGAATTGGAGCACCATATGATCCGGTTACTATGGATTACGCAGAATTAAATGTAGATCCGGCAACATATATTGATACTTTAATCAGCGATACCCTGATTCGCAGTAAGCAGGGTGAGTACATTGGAGGAGCAGCAGAGAGCTGGGAGACAAGCGAGGATGGAAAGACCTGGACATTTAAACTGAAGGAAGGCTTAACATACAGTGATGGAGAGACACCGATTACATCCGAGGATTTTGTTTATGCAGCAAAGCGTCTGATGGATCCAGAGGCAGGTCACTATAATGCAGAGAGCGGATATATTCTGGAGAATGGCGAGGAATATTACGCAGGAGAGTGTGAGTGGGACGAGGTTGGTATAAAGGCAGTAGATGATCTGACAATCGAGTATACCTTCAAGAATCCGCAGTATGAGAGCACATTTACATCCACAAGCTTATTTGCACCACTTGAGGAGTCCTTTGTTGATTCACTTGGAACAGAGTATGGTTCTTCAGCAGATAAAATTTTGACAAATGGACCGTTCATCGTGTCAGACTGGGTATCTGATTCTACCATGACACTTGTAAAGAATGAGAACTACTGGGATGCAGACAGTATCAATATGGACGAGATGGATTTTAAATTTAACGTAACAGGTGATACTGGCGTAGATATGATGCTTGCAGATGAGCTTGATTTTGTTCCGACTGGAAGTGCTATGCAGCAGCAGACACTGACAGATGCAGGCTTTGAGAGCAGCAAGTACACCACCTCTTATCGCTGCCTGAACATCAACCATGCAGGAAAGACAGAGGAAACAGGATTATTCCTTGGCAATGCAAACTTTAGAAAGGCAGTCAGCTATGCAATCGACCGTACAGCACTTTGCGCATCTGTTATGACAAGTGATGAGCCGGCAAATCGTCTGACAGCACCGTCAGAGGCAGGTGTAAATGGTACCTTTGACGAGGAGTTTGAATACGAGGGATGGCCGGCAAGTGCAGATGTAGAGAAGGCACAGGAATACTTAAATGCAGCACTTGATGAGCTTGGAAAGACAGCTGATGAGATTCCAACATTCGAGCTTCTTTGCTATGAGTCACAGGGAAGCATCGATGTATTGGCAGCTGTTCAGGATATGTTAAAGAAAAATCTTGGCATTGAGACAACTATCAACTCTCAGACAATTCAGGTGATGGTATCAAATGCAATGAGCGGTGACTACGATTTCTGGTATGGCGGAAACAGTCTTGAGATTCCGGATGCATTGACTGGCTTTTTAAGTGGATACACGAGCGCAATGCAGTCTGCACTTAGAGGCTATTCAAATGAGGAATATGATAAGCTGTATGATGAGGCAATTGCTTCCCCAACTATTGAGGATAGAAAGGCAAACTACTTCGAGGTTGAAAAATTCTTCTGTGATAATACACTGAATCTGATCCTTGGATGGACAGACGGTGGTTTCCAGTATAAGAGCGGCTACACAGGTTTCTACAATACCGTTGAGACTGATTTTACTTATCTGGACTTTGCTGAGTAATTAAAGAGACAGCTATAAAATAAAAGACGCCGATCTGCGGAAACTCCAAAGAGAGGCGTCTATTTTTTTAGGAGGAAATATGCTCAAATATATAGGAAAAAAAGTATTGATTGCAATCGCGACAGTCTTTGTGTTGGCAACGGCAACATTCTTTTTAATGAAGCTGATTCCGGGTGATCCATTCTTAAATGATAAGATCCCGGTGGCCGTGCAGGATAAGCAAAGAGCGTTTTATGGTCTTGATAAGCCAGTACCGCAGCAATACCTGACTTATATGAATAACTTGCTGCATGGAGATCTTGGTTATTCCATCAAAAAGACAGGAAAAACAGTAGTGGATATCATTAAGGAAGCCTTCCCTGTGTCTGCAAAGCTTGGTTTGATTTCATTACTTTTTGCAGAAGCAGTTGGTCTTTTCTTTGGTATTTTATGTGCTCAGTTTCGAGGAAAATGGCCAGATTATCTGTTGATGGTAGTGGCAGTTTTAGGAATTGCCCTTCCAAGTATGGTGTTAGGTCCGATTCTTCGTATGATTTTTGGTGTAAAGCTTGGCATCCTTCCGGTAACAGGATGGGGAAAACCAAATCAGATTATACTCCCGGCACTTGTTCTTGGTCTTGGAACAGTTGCAGGAAATACAAGAAATATGAGAGCGAGCATGTTAGCCATAACAACGCAGGATTATGTAAAGACGGCAAGAGCGAAAGGTCTTTCGCCAATTCGCGTCGTATTAAAGCATCAGTTTAAAAACTCACTTGTTCCAATCATTCCAAATCTTGGTGTGCAGATCGCAGGCGTTTTGATGGGCTCATTTGTCGTAGAGAGCATGTTTTTAATTCCTGGACTGGGACGATATTTTGTCGATTCAGTCACTAATCTTGATTACCCGCTGATCATGGGTCTTACAGTATTTTATGGTGCATTTCTAGTTACAATGAATCTAATAGTTGATGTACTGTATGGATTAATCGATCCGCGAATCCGCGTAAAGTAAAGGAGAAAAGATGAATACTGATACAACAAAAAAAGTGCAAGCTGCAGAGGTAACATTTGCAGATGATGCGTTTTCTCCACTTCCAGAGGGAGCACTTGATCAGGATCAGATTGCAAGGAAAAAGACAACCTATTTTAAGGATGTATGGAGAAATTTCAAAAAGAATAAGCCGGCGGTAATCAGCTTAGTGGTTATTGCCATCATGATATTTTTTGTCCTGTTTGGACCGATGATGACAAAATTTGATTATTATTCTAATGATTACAGCTGTTCAAATCAAGGACCAAATGCCGTTCACTGGTTTGGAACAGATAATCTTGGACGTGATCTTTGGACACGCGTGTGGGCAGGAGGAAGAGTATCCCTTATTATTGCGATTTTAGCTACGCTTATTCCAGAGATTATTGGAATGGCAGTAGGCGGCATCTCGGGTTATCTTGGCGGCTGGGCAGATACAGTAATTATGCGCACAATCGATGTGTTAATGGGAATTCCAAGCTTAATCTACATGATTCTTTTGATGGTTGTAATGGGAAGCGGAAATATTGCAACGCTTGTAATTGCAATGAGTATTACCGGCTGGATGGGTGCCGCAAGAAGTACAAGAGGTCTTGTTTTACAGCTAAAGACTCGTGAGTTTGTAGTAGCATCAGAGACGCTTGGTGCATCGTCTGGATGGATCATTGCAAGACGTTTGATTCCCAACACACTCGGCATTCGCGTAGTCAGCATTACAATGTCGCTTCCAAGCGTCATTTTCTACGAAGCATTTTTAAGCTATATCGGACTTGGCGTGACACCGCCGCAGCCAAGCTGGGGTCAGTTAATAAAGGCAGCAGGAGAGACCTTCCGTTATTATCCATACCAATTTATCATTCCGTGTCTGTGCGTTAGCATCACAATGCTTTGCTTTAACCTGATTGGAGACGGACTTAGAGATGCACTTGATCCAAAGCTTCGTGCGTAAATAGATAATGCATTCGTCATAGAAAAAGTGAAACGAGCAGAGCCGCAGTATTTTTGTATTTCGGCAGAATGAGAGGAATCATGGAAAAGGAAAAAATCTTAGAGGTAAAGGATTTAAAAGTATCCTTTCAGACCTTTCAGGGAAGCGTTCAGGCAGTGCGCGGCGTTTCCTGGCATTTAAATAAAAAAGAAACGATTGCAATCGTAGGTGAGTCTGGCTGTGGAAAAACAGTTACAATTCAGACAGTTATCGGATTAAATCCAAAGAAAAACGGCAGTATTAAGGGCGGAGAGGTCCTTTTTAACAAAGAAAATCTGCTTGATCTGACACCTAAACAGATGAGAAAGTTGCAGGGCAATCAGCTCTCAATAATTTTTCAGGATCCATTTACATTTTTAAATCCGACAATGACAGTTGGGGAGCAGATCATGGAGCCATACATGCAGCACTACAAGGTTTCCAGAGAAGAAGCAAGAAAAAAGGCAGTCGAGATCTTAAAGATGATTTCACTTCCGTCACCAGAGGAAAATATGAAGCGCTATCCGCATCAGCTTTCAGGCGGTATGCGCCAGCGTATCATGATTGCAATGGCACTCATCTGTAATCCAAAGGTATTATTTGCTGACGAGCCAACTACAGCGCTTGATGTGACGATTCAGGCACAGATCATTGAACTAATGAATGATTTGAAGGATAAGATTGATACGTCAATTGTTTTAATCACACATGATATGGGCGTTGTTGCAAATATGGCAGACCGAATCTACGTTATGTATGCTGGTCAAATCGTAGAGCATGGCGACTGCGATACTATCTTTCATCATCCAAAGCATCCGTACACATGGGGACTTTTAAGCAGTGTGCCGCGTCTTGATAAAAGAGTAAGCGAAGACCTCTATTCAATTCCGGGAACACCGCCGGATTTGTTGGCACCGCCTGTCGGATGTGCGTTTGCTGCCAGATGCAAATATGCAATGAACATATGCCGCACAAGTCAGCCGCCGTGTATTGATTTTTCAGAACCAGACCATTATGCATACTGCTGGCTCAATCATCCAGCGTGCATTAAGAAAAATGGCGCACCAAAGAGTCCTGTTGAAGCACAGAACATAAAGGAGGAGGAATGATGGGAACGACAAAAGAACCAATCCTCGAATTGAAAAATGTAAAAACAACCTTCAAGGTGCCAAAGGGTATTTTAAAGGCTGTAAATGGTGTAGATCTAACTATTTATAAGGGCGAGACAGTAGGACTTGTTGGTGAGTCAGGATGTGGAAAAAGTACGCTTGGAAAAACAATTATGCGATTATATCGCCCAGATGAAGGACAGGTAATGTTTGAGGGACAAGATATCTGGCGCTACAACAAAAAGGAAAAGAAAGAGTACACCAAAAATGTGCAGATGATCTTTCAGGACCCGTATGCTTGTCTTGATCCTCTTAGTGTAGTAAGTGATATTGTTGCAGAGGGCATGAAGATCCACAAGATGTATAAAGGACCAGAATTAGAGGAGCGTGTATTGGAGCTTCTTAAAATGGTCGGCTTAAATAAGGATCATGCAAACAGGTTTCCGCACGAATTCTCAGGCGGACAGCGTCAACGTATCGGAATTGCCAGAGCGCTCTCGCTTGAACCAAAGCTGATCGTATGTGATGAGCCGATCTCTGCACTGGATGTTTCTATTCAGGCACAGGTCGTAAATTTACTTAAGCGTCTTCAGCAGCAGATGGGATTATCTTATTTGTTTATCACACACGATCTGTCAATGGTGCGCCAGATATCAAACCGTATTGCCGTAATGTATTTGGGTTCACTTGTTGAGATTGCAGACAGCGAGGATATTTATATTAAAAACCGTCATCCATACACGAAAGCACTTCTTTCTGCTATTCCGATTGCCGATCCGACAATTGAGCGTGAGCGAAAAAGAATACTTCTTCAAGGTGATGTGCCAAGCCCGGTCAATCTGCCGCAGGGCTGCAATTTCTGCAATCGCTGTCCATATGCGACACAGCTTTGCAAGGAGAGAAAACCGCAGCTTCGCGAGATCGAGCCTGGACATTTTACGGCGTGTCATCGTGCGGAGGAGATGTAAGTTTCTTGATCGTGCGGTTGAGTTTACGAAGGGCGCTTCGGTGAAACTTTGTCGGCGACCCTTGTTCTCGCGGCGCCTTTTACATTATTTCTAAATATAGTGTATTTTGAAAGCCCGCTCCACACGGGAATCGCCTCGTAAAGTAGTTCACCTCAACGCCCACTACGTTAACGAGCACGATATCTTATGTCTCCGACAGGAATTTATCGATCTTGACGGCGGCCTGCAGTTGGAAGGTGATGTCGGCATCATCGAGCGATACACCAAGGAGCTTTTCAAGCTTTTCTAAGCGCATCAAAAGTGTATTTCGGTGAAGAAAGAGTGCTTTTGCAGTCTGTACCTTATTGCAGCGGCAGTCGAGCCACGTGCATAGAGTTTCATATAAATGTGCATCGTGTGTTTTGTCATATTCGCGGATCGGATCAAGAAAACGAGCAGTATATTCGCGCATAACAGAGGCCGTCGGAATTTCAAAAAGAAGCTGATAAAAGCCTAGATCACTGTAAGAGATTAAGTGACGATTGTCACCAAGAAGTTTCCATGAAAGCAAGCTTCGTTTTGCCTGAATATATGATTCGCGAATGCCAAAAAGACGTGAACGTACATTGCCTTTTCCAACACAAAATTTTGTGCCGGGATATTGTTGTTCCATACGTATCGTCAGTGATTCAAAGAAATGATCAGCTGATTGCTCCTGTGAGTTGGTATTTATGGGAAGTACAAATACGTTAGCGCTGTTTCTTGCAACATGCCATGTGCTTCCAGTTTCTTTTTGCGTGATATAGCTAAGCTTTGTCGCAAGCATACGGAAAAATTCAGATGGTGTCTCTGTAAAGGAAGGTCCGTGCATCGCTTCAAGCTTTTGAAAATAAGCAGATGCATTCATCATCTCAAATATGTACACACAGTAGTTATAGCTTGGCAGATATCCCAGAAATAATGCCTGATTGAGTGTTGCGATATCATCTACATTTGTATTCTGGAAAAAGAGTGAGTACCAGAAGGTATTAGCGATTGCTACGTCCTTTTCGCGATCTTGAATCAGATTTATGATGTCTTTTGTGATGGAGTTTACATAGGCAAGACTTGTATGAGAGAAGACTGGAAGCTTAAGCTCATCAGCAAGCTGTCGGATCTCATCATCAAGATTTTCTTCAAGAATGTAATGGTGGCCGACAAGAAATAAAATGCCAGCGGCATCGTTTTGTGCCGCATCGCGAATCAGCTGAGCAAGCTCCACCTTTTCAACAACAGCGTTGGCACCATAATAAATTAAAAATTCACCGCCGCTTACCCATTCACCGATTGGAGGACATAAAATCACGTAAGGCCAAGTGACAGTCCTAGACAGTCCCGCAGCTCCGCCAATCAGCTTCATGTGGGAGAGAGAAGGCAGCGATAATAAATCTTTTGCAGTAGTCATAAAGTAAACCTCCTTGTCAGACAAGTGTAAGTGATTTCTGCGAAAATTTCAATAGATTAGGGAGGAGAATGACATGAAAACAGTAATTTACGCGAGAGTTATCAATTCAGTATCGGATGAACCAATTGAAAATGGAATGGTCGAGATTGAAGATGACCATATTGTGTATGTCGGAGAAAAGCGTGAAAGCACCGACTCTGATGCACAGATTTTTGACTTAGAAGGAAAGACTGTTATGCCTGGATTTATTGATGCACACGCCCATCTTTGTGGAAGCGAGAGCATTCATAAGACTGGTGACACACCATATGATCTGCTTTTGACGACTGTTTGTGATCTTAAAGATCTGGTGGATGCCGGTGTGACAGGTGTGCGTGACATGAGCGCATTTGGTGCTTCATTAAAGCGTGCGATTGAAGCTGGATTGATCAAGGGACCGCGTATCATGCCGGGCGGAAGAGTTATGAGCATTTCTTCAGGCCACTGCGATATGAATCCGATGCTGTCACCAGAGGAATCGAATCAGCGTGATCTTATTGGCTGCCTGGTGGATGGTCCGGAGGATTGTTATAGAAAGACAAGACAGCAGTTTCGTGAGGGTGCACAGTTTATCAAAATTTGTGCAACTGGCGGTGTATCATCGGCAGTCGATGATTTTAATGATATTGAATTTTCACCAGAGGAAATTCGTGTAATCGTGGAAGAGGCAGCGCGTCACAATACATACGTTACTGCACACTGCACAGGAACAGAGGGCACAAAGCAGGCTATTAAAAACGGTGTTAAATGTATTGAGCATGGTGTTCTACTAGATGAGGAGTGCGTACAGATGATGGCAGAAAAGAACATTCCGCTTGTTACCACGCTTTCTGTATCACTTGGCCTTGCTGATATGAAGGGGCTGCCAGATTTTATGACGAAAAAAGCAAAAGCACTTGGCGATGCATCAAAGCATTCATTTGCACTTGCACATCAATATGGCATTCGAGTTGCACTTGGAACAGATTATTCCAACTCACCAAATACACCGTTTCATGAAATCGGAAAAGAATTTTACAGCCTGACGCGCTGCGGATATACCAATATGGAAGCCATCAAAGCAGGAACTATTAACGGTGCGTATTTGATGAAGTCTGATGATAAGTTCGGAAGCCTAGAGGCAGGAAAGCTGGCTGATCTTGTTGTAGTAGATGGTGATCCGTCAGAGGATATCATGTTGCTTGCAAACGCAGATCATGTGCGCCTCGTAATGATCGGCGGTGAGATAAAGAAGAATACGCTGTAAAAGAAGGGAGAAAGTGATGATTCAAAAGGACGAGATCAGACAAGTATTAGAGTCTGCAAAGGCGCTTGGAATCGAGTTTGCCGAGCTGTTTTTTGAAGATAGAGAGGAGACGAACATTCCCTGCATAGAAACTGTGATCCAAGGCGTGAAGAGTCTTCGCATATGCGGAGCAGGTCTCTATCTTATACAAGGACTTTCAAATGTCTATCTTTATACAAATCAGGTGACAAAGGAAGCACTTCTTGATTTAGTTAAAAAGGGAGCAGAAATGCTTGAGATAAAAGCTAGAGCAGCTGCCGCTGGAATTGTTTTAACAGAGAAGTCCTACCATAATCCCTGCCCTGTTGTAAAGTACCCGTCACAGATTAGTAATCAGGACAAAATCAATGTGCTTTTGGAGGCAGATAAAGCCGCAAGAAGTGCAGGCGTCAATGTGCGTTCATTAAATGTAAACTATTTTGATACGGATCAGCGCGTGCTGATCGCAAACACCGAAGGCCTTTACACGACAGACCGCCGTGTCACAACGAGAATGCGCATGCAGGCAGTTGTCGCAGATGGTGACAGTGCATATGGCACATGGGACGATTATACAAAGGCTTCCGGCTTTGAGGCTTATGATGATGAGCTTTCTTATACGAGCTTTGCAAAGGATATGGTAAAGCGAGCCGATCGCATCCGCACGGCTGGAAGCATTTCACCATGCACAGTTCCAGTTGTGTTGGCGGCAGGCGGTTGCGGAACGCTGTGGCATGAGAGCTGCGGCCACTCACTTGAGGCCATTGCGATTGCCCACCGTTCAAGTGCATTTGTGGATAAGATCGGAGAAAAGGTAGCAAGTGATAAGGTTACACTTGTAGATGATGGAACGCTGCCAGGTCAGTATGGTTCTGCTGCGATTGATGATGAGGGTCATCCGATGCAGCGAAATATTTTAATTGAAAATGGTGTTTTAAAATCTTACATGTGTGACCGCTATTACGGAAAGCTTCTTGGAATGGAAAGTACAGGAAGCGGAAGAAGACAAAATTATACATATGCGCCAGTATCAAGAATGACGAATACATGTCTGGCAGAGGGCAGTGACGATGAGGATGAGATTGTGCGCAGTGTGGACAATGGCCTGTATGTTGAGAGCATCGGAGGAGGCTTCGGCGGTATGCAGTTTTCTCTTGAAGTAAAAGAAGGCTTCTGGATTAAAAATGGCCAGATCGACCGTGATCATCAGGTAAAAAACATTATGCTGACGGGAAATGGAATTGATGTGATTAAGCGCATTGACCGCGTTGGAAAAAAGATGAAATATGAAAAAGGCGGCTTCTGCGGTGCAAGCTCAGGTCTGATTCCAACGACAACACCGCAGCCAATGGTGCGCATTTCCCATATGGCGATTGGGTGATTTTGAGTTAAAGAGCATATAACGAGGAAAGGCAAACATATGAAAGAATGTATGAGAGAACTAAAAGCATATAAGGCGGCTATGCAGTTTCTTCCTAGTGGATGTCTGGCAGCTGAGGCCGAGGCAGAAAAGCAGGAAAAGCTTTCTGTTGAGATGATAGGTTCACAGACTGGTCCTATGAGCTGCAGCGAACAGACGGAGCTCTTTGTGCGTGCATCAGGTCAAAAGACAGGTATGGTTTATACGCAAAAGCTGGATGCAAACGCAAGTGATGTGATTGCACAGGCACTTACAAATAGTGAGGATTCTGCTGCAAAAAAGGCAGAGCCGATGGCGGCAGCAGATTACTGGGAAATGGATGAGGCAAAGGATTCAAATTATGATCAGGCAAAAACACTTGTCTCTATCGAAACCTTAAAGAATAAGGCAAAAACACTTGCCGGACAGTTAGAGGAAAGCTTTGGGTGTCAAGTGCGTCTTAATCTTTCTCAGACAATCCTTACTATGGGCATTGTGAACACCAATAATATAGAAGAAACAGCTTCAGTTTGTCGCTTTGCGGCAGAGGCAGCAGCAGATGGATATGAGGGTTATGCGTGTGCACTCACGCTTGATGAGCTTTCACCAGAGCCTTTTATTCATGATTTTTCAAATCGTCGATTCTTAGATGTGCCGACAATTTTGGCTGAGCCTGGTGTGTACCGCGCTGTGCTTTCATCACAGGCAGTAAATAACATTTTGATTACAGCGTGGCAGATGTTTACCGCAAAGCGTGCCAGAAGCGGTGCGACACCACTTGCTGGAAAGGAAAACAAAAAGATCTTTTCAGACTGCATTACGATACGTGATTACAAGGGCGGCGCTGATTCAAAGAACAGCGTACAGTGTGGCTTTTCATGGAAAATGGACTGCGAGGGTGTGCCAAGCCGTGACTTAACACTTGTTGAAAATGGCGTGTTAAAGGGCTGGATGCATAATCTTTCAAGTGCAGCAGCAGCCGGGGTTCGTTCTACAGGAAATGCAGGCCGAAAGACACTTTTAAGCGGAAATATTCATACTGATATGGCAATCATGCCGAAAAACTTTACTATCGAGTCAGGAACGGCAAGCTTAGAACAACTGATTCATGATTGCGATGATGGTGTGTATGTGTTTGAAAATTATGACCAGTTTCATGCATTAAATGTTGTATCAGGCGATTTCTCATTCCCGTGCAAGGCAGTGCGCATTAAGGAAGGAAAGCCGGTTGGCATTATGGAAGGACTGACGATGACAGGAAATGTGGCAGAGCTGTTTGCCAGAGTAGAGCAAGTCGGAAGTGACCGAGTTATCAATCCGCTTGTTATGTATGACAGTTATACTGTGTCTGGCCCTGCGATGCTTGTAAAATCACTGAAAATTAGCGGCTGATAAAAAAGGTTAGGAAAATCAGAAAGGCAGGTTTTAATATATATGAAGATTATTGAGCAGGAAGAAGTAAGAAAGCTTCTGCAGCCAAAGGACTGCATTCAATTAATGGCAGAGGCATTAAAAGGTCTTGAAAGCGGCGAGTATGCTCAGCCGGCACGTCTGATCACAGTTATGCCGAATACAGCAAAATTTGGTTTCATGCCAGCATATGTAGGTGACTATTTTGGTGCAAAAGTGATCTCTGCATTTGCACCGAATATGGGAACAAAATATCCGTCTCATATAGGTTATGTTATGCTGTTTGAGTCAGCGCACAGCACTGTAGCAGGTATGATAGAGGCTGGAAGCATCACCGAGATTCGTACTGGAGCCGTCAGTGCAGCCGCAACAGATTTGTTAGCCAGAAAGGATTCACATAAATTGGCACTGATTGGAGCCGGAGCACAGGCGCGCTCGCATCTGGCTGCAATCCGCGAGATTCGTGATATTACTTCTGTAACAGTCTACGATCTGTTCCCACAGGCAGCAGAGCTTTTTGCAAAAGATATGCATGAAAAGTACAAGATTCCAGTTGTTGTATGCAGTACCGTAAAGGAAGCAGTCAAAGATGCAGATATCATCTGCACCGTAACACCGTCAAAAGAGCCACTTTTGACAAAAGAAATGGTCAAGCCTGGAACTCATATCAATGCAGTGGGTACCTTTACACCAACTACAAGAGAGGTTTCCTCTGATCTGGTAGCAGCAGCGCGTCTTTATTCCGATCAGACAGAAGCAGCAAAGCGCGAGAGCGGCGAATATCTAATTCCGCTTAAAGAAGGGCTGATTAAAGAAGATCATATTGTTGGATCTATCGGAGAAGTGCTTTTAGGCAAAGCACAAGGCAGAACAGCTGATGATGAAATCACCATCTTTGATGCACTAGGTCTTGCTATTGAGGATGTGGCAAGCGCAAAATATGTGTACGAAAGGGCAGCTTTGTAATGGAATTTGATTTTGAAACACTTGTGGAGCGCTCTGGCGCAAATTTAAAGCTGATGATGACGCCGCCAGAAGTCGTCAAAGCAGGAAATATCAGTCTGGATGGTGCAGAGCCAGATTTTAAAAGTGCGCCTGTCATCGAGGAGGCAGTCATTCGTTTTGCAAAGAATGGACTATACGGTTTTACACTGCCGGATGAAGCTTACAAAAGTGCAGTAACAAAATGGATGCAGATGAGCCGAAAAACACAAATTAAGCCAGAGTGGATCGTTACAACGCTCGGAACTATTTATTCGCTTGCAACTACGATTCGTCTTGTATGTACGGATCCTGATGATGGTATAATAGTGACAACACCTGTTTATAATCGCTATCGTCAGGCGGCTGATCGCCTTAATAAAAGGACAGTGGAATGTCCGCTTCTATACGACAGTGTGAGTGGCCGTTATCAAATGGATTTTGACGCAATCAAGTCAGCTATGGCAAATCCAAATAATAAGCTGTTTGTGCTTTGCAATCCTCATAACCCAATTGGTCAGATCTGGAAAGAAAAAGATCTGGTGCGTCTGGCAGAGTTAGCAAATCGCTACGGTGTTATTGTTTACTCGGATGAGATTTTTGCAGATAACTGCTATCAGGGACTGACATGTCCGTGCTACCTTGATATTAAAGGTGCAAAGTCACATGCGATTGTCGCGACAGGACTGGGAAAATCATTTGGATTTACAGGAGTAAACCATGCAAACATTATAATCACAGATGATGAGCTTCGCGCGCGCTTTACAGACAGGCGGACTCGTGACCACTACGGAAGTCTTGATCCGTGTGTGTATGAGTGTGTACTCTCTGCTTATACAAGGGATGGCAAGGCATGGGTCGATGCGTCAAATGCGTATGTCTGGGAAAATATGTGTGTGCTTCGCGACTATTTTGCAAAGCACCTGCCAAAAGCAAGAGTGTGCGGCGGCGAAGGCGCCTATATTTTGTGGATCGACTGGTCAGCATATTTTTCAAGTGGTGACGAATTAAACGAATTTCTAGTTAAAAAAGCTCATGTGTGCCTAGGTGAGGGAAGTGACTACGACAGTCCGCTGTTTACTCGCGTGTGCATGGCAACGCCAAGAAAATGCCTAATAAGGACACTCGAATCAATAGGAGAGGCTTTTTCCAAACTTGGAAAAGAAAAATAGGCATAATAGGAAAATAAGAATTTATACACAAAAGAAACAATATAAGTAAAATAAACCATTAAAAGTGAAAAATATGGCCTTCAACCATTATTTTAATAGTATTGGTTGACATTTAGCCCTGTTTTCATGATTTTGAGGCTTAAAAATTAAAGAAAAAAGTTTGGCGGAATCGCAAAAAGTGCTGTGCGGTTCCGCCTTTTTTGTGTCGAAATGGCGGTTATGCAGTACAGCTGTTTGTGCTATAATTATATTAAAGAAGATGAAAAGAAAGCGAAAAGATATAAGAATAGTATTAAGAAAATTCAAAAAAAGAGAGGTATTGTGTATGAAGAAGAGAAGTTTGAATAAAATAAAGCAAATGGTGTCGATTGGTATGTCATGCATTATGGCAGGTTCTACATGCAATCTTCCAATGATGCTGCATGCAGAAGAGGTTCAGACAGAGAACATGCATCCAACTTATATGGTTACTTCATTTGATGAGTTGAACGAAGAGATTGCGTATCAAGCGCTGTCAATCGGTGCAGAAGAAAGCGAAATCAACTTTCCTGATACATTAAAGGTAAAAGTGATTCGTCAGGTTGAAGAGGAACCAAGTACAGAAGCAGATGAAGAGGAATCGAGTACAGAAGTAGTTGAAGAGGAAGCTAGTACAGAAGCGGAGGAGGAAACGACTTCAAAAGTTCTGGAATCTCAGACAGAGGCAGAATCCCAGACTGAAGCAGAATCAGAGGTGGAATCAGGGACCGAGACGGAAGTTAAGCCGCAGACGGAAGTTGAGTCACAGACTGAGATAGAATCAGAGTTACAGACAGAAGTAGAAAACGAAACTTTGGAAAGTGAGTCTGAAACGGAAGTACCGATGACAGAAACAGAGGTACCTGAGACAACAGCGGCATCAGAACCTCAAACACAAGTACCAGAGACAACAGTATCAGAATCTGAGACAGAATCTACCGAACAGCTAGAGTCTGATACTACAGAAGAGGAAAGTAGTATTGTGGCTTCTCTGATAGATAGCATCAAAGGTCTCTTTACACCGGTGGAAGTATATGCGGCAGAGGAACATATTACCTACAACGCAGGTGAAGGCAACGGTGCAGAAGATAGTCAAGAAGGCGAAGAGTGGACTATCGAACATATTACATGGAAATTAGATGCAGAGAAAAGCTCACTTACAGAATTTGACAGCAGTGAAGAGTCTGCTGGTGCAGTTTATATATACACGCCAACTATCCCAGAAACCGACGAAAATGGCAACTACTATATTCTGTCAGAAGAAGCAATTTTGCCAGAGATCTATGTCATGGTTGATTGTGTGGATAATGGTATTGTATTATACAGTAGCAATATTGTGGATAGTGGAACCTGCGGAGCAGAAGGAAATAACGGGGATAACCTGACCTGGATACTGGATGATGAAGGTGTGCTCACCATAAGCGGTACAGGCGCGATGGCGAATTGGAATAGGAGGGGCTCGCCATGGTATGCAAACAAAGATAAAATAGAATCAGTGATGATTGAAGATGGTGTGACAAGTATTGGAAAGTATGCGTTTTTTGACTGTAGCAGTTTGGCTAGCATAAAGCTGCCGAATAGTATATCAAGTATTGGAATTGCTGCGTTTAATAACTGTAGCAGTTTGGCTAGCATAACGTTACCAAATAGTATATCAAGTATTGGAGAACTAGCATTTTATTACTGTAGTAGTCTAACAAGTATAACGATTCCAAATAGTGTAACAAATATTGAAAAATATGCATTTTGTGGATGTAGTATGCTCGCAAGTATAACGATTTCGAATAGTGTAACAAGTATTGCAGAAAGTGCATTCGAAAGCTGTACTCGTCTAAAAAGTATAACAATTCCAAATAATGTAATAAGTATTGGAAAAAATGCATTTCATGACTGTTTTTGTCTTACAAGTGTTATTTATCTTGGAAATACTGAACAATGGAATAATAAGAATATTGGAAATGGCAACGATGCATTATTAAATAATGTAAAATTTCATGAGCATTTGCCTGGGACTGCTTGGTCGAATAATGATACGTATCATTGGCATCAGTGTACAGATGAGGAATGTCCTGTAAAAGATGAACCACAAGCACAAGATAGCTATGCTTTGCACGATTGGGAAAATGGAAAATGCAGAGTGTGCGGATATATTTGTACGCATACAGAAGCAGAGGAATGGATTCAGACAGCAGAGACACATAAAAAGAAGTGTAATAACTGTGGAGTAGTGACGGTTGTAGAAGAAACGCATGAGTGGGAAAATGGAATTTGTAGCGTGTGTGGATATATTTGTAAGCATACAGGAGTAGAGGAATGGACTCAGACAGCACAGACACATAAAAAGAAGTGGAGTTGCTGTGATTTAGTGACGGTTGCAGAAGAAGATCATGAGTGGGAAAATGGAATCTGCAGCGAGTGTGGATATATTTGTAAGCATACAGGAGCAGAGAAATGGATTCAGACAGCACAGACACATAAAAAGAAGTGTAATAATTGTGGAGTAGTGACAGTTGTAAAAAAAACGCATGAGTGGGAAAATGGAATTTGTAGCGTGTGCCAATATAGTTGCAATCATACAGGAGGAACCGCGACTTGTACTAAGAAGGCAGTTTGCACAGAATGCGGAATGGAATATGGTGAAAAAGACTTTAAGAAGCATGAAAATTTGTATCATGCCGCACAAGCTCCTACATGTACAAAAAACGGATATGAAGCATACTGGAGGTGCAAGAACTGTGCAAAGCTGTTTTCAGATGAAGCCGGAACACATGAAATCATTAACCCAGTAGAGATAAATGCAAACGGCCATGCCCTTAAAAAGGTAGAAAAGAAAGCACCGACCTGT
>NZ_JAJEQN010000027.1:0-54192 GCF_020687335.1 Anthropogastromicrobium aceti | reverse complement strand
CAAAGTCCTTGCGATGTACGCAGACACTAGAACTCCGTCAATGGAACCCCAGTGGCTTGCCGCTGGGTTAAGTCAGTACTACAAATTTAAAGAGGGGACAAGTTGGCATGAAAAAATATAAATTAACAGATAATATTAGCTTTTTGGCATCTGTGATGCGTCAGGCATCCAAAGCTTCCTTTGTGTTTGTGCTGTTGCGCATTCCGCTCGAGGTCATCATTCCGTATATTGGAATTTGGTTTCCGAATTTGATCGTGCGGGCAATTGAGGAAAGTGTAAATAGGACACATTTGTTTACACAGGCAGCTATTCTCGGAGGACTGTTAGTCGTGTTGTCGTTAGTGAATCAGTATGGCAAAGGAATCGTGAGTGCGGAGTCGGCGTATGTGCGCATGAAGCTGACGGATATGCTGAATGACCATCTGATGGATTGCAGCTATGACATGCTTGGTGACAAAAAGGTAATGCAAAGCCTGAGCCAGGCATCGCAGCGTATCTGGTCTAACACAGGATTTTTGGTTAACGCAGGTGAGAATACGGTTGCTTTCTTTTCCGCAGTGGCAGGTGTGGTCGTGTATCTTGCGGTGTTGTCAAAGCTTCCATTTTGGGTAATCCTTCTTTTGATCGCGGCGACGGTCGTGAGCTTTCTGACATCAGGCTTTGGCGAAAAGATACGACAGAAGCGCAACGATTATTTTGGTGAGAACGTAAGTCGTTTGCTAGGGTTATCAAGTGAGATGTCGGATGCCGCAAAGGGCAAGGATGTATGCCTCTATCAGATGCATCCGTGGGTTAATCACTATTACAATATTTATAACAAAAAACTGAATCGTGAGTATGGTCATATCGCAAAGTGGAATTTTATTTCAGACTCGATTGGAACTGTGCTGTCATTTGCAGCCGATGCTGTTGTGTATCTGTGCCTTACTGCATTTGCCATGCAAGGGAAAATCACTATCGCGGAGTGTGTGCTGTATATTGGTGCAGCGACTGGATTCACCGCGTGGGTGCGTCAGGTGACAGGACTTTTGCAGCGCGTCTGGAAGGTGAACGGTGATCTTTCATGTGTTCGAACCTTCCTTGATACGGACAGTCGTGAAGAGGAACAGGGACAGTCGATACCATCTGGTGGATGGGTGCAGCGGATGTCTTAAAGAAGGGTGATCCGTGTGAGGTCGAGTTTGATCGTATCAGCTATCGCTATCCAAATAATGAAAAAGATACCTTAAAAGAATTGTCCTTCAAGATAAAAGCGGGAGAGAAGATTGGGCTAGTTGGTATGAACGGCGCAGGAAAGAGTACACTGATTAAACTTTTGTGTGGATTAATTCGCCCAACTAGCGGTTATATTCGGATTAATGGTGTCGATATCACATCAATGGAGCGAACGGAATGCTATAAACTATTCTCCACTGTTTTTCAGGATCTGCATATCTTTCCAGTTTCGATAAAGGACAATATTGTCTGGGATGGACAGGTCGATGAAGCTTGCTTTGCCCAGTGCTTGGAGCAGGCTGATCTGGATGAGTGGGTGTCTTCCCTTAAGGAAAAGGAGAACACAAAGCTGGTACAGGAGCTAGAAGAGGGCGCTGTGAATCTGTCAGGTGGTCAGTCACAGAAGTTGTTATTGGCGCGAGCATTATATAAGAATGCACCGATTCTTCTTTTGGATGAGCCGACTGTGGCAGAGTCAGAGGTTTTTAAGAAATGCCGAAAGATCACCGGATCAACCAGTGCGGTCTATATCTCACATCGCCTTTCTGCCTGTCGCTTTAGTGACCGCATTCTCGTGTTCGATGATGGACATATTATCCAGGAAGGTCATCATGACGAGTTGGTACAGCAAAAAGGTACGGTGTACGATCAGCTTTGGCAGGCACAGGCGCAGTATTATACATAATCAACAAAAGGTCAGCGTTAAAGAAAATGTTTGTAAAGCAACTAGTATCATATATTTATCAAACATGGTACAACAACCGCTTCGCATAGGATTCCCGGTATGCGGACGGTGACAATCCGGTACATTTCTTATAGGTGCGGGCAAAATTATGGGCATCGGTGTAACCAAGCTTTACGGCAATCTCACCGATGCTCAAATTGGTATCGGTCAAAAGATAATTTGCCTCATCCATCTTTGATTTTAAGATAAATTGCTTTAACGGCACACCAGAAAGCTTACGGAAAAGGTGTGATAAATATTTCTCATTGTAGCCAAAATGGAGCGCAATATCTGAAACACGTAGGTTGTTGGCGCGGTTTAGTTTTATGTAGTCAAGCATATCGGAGTAGATTTGCTTCTGCGCAAGCTTATTTGTATCTGTTTCTTCTTTTGTCAGCTGAGAATATAGCTCACATACAAGTGATGTTGTCTCATAATTCAAGGCAAGATGACAGTGACCATCACGTACATTGCTTTGCAGCTGTTTCATCAAGGCAATCAACTTTGCAGGATTTGGAGCAGTTCCCTGAACAGGAATGCAAATTGAATTTGTGTCAGTGCCTAAGCTGTCAGTTGTGTTTGTGTCATTTGATTTTTCAACCATTTTAATTATTTCGTCTGATGACAGCAACGTATGTGGCACACAGGATGAAAAATGAATCCAATAAAATGAACAATTAGAAGCCTTTAGACCTTTGCGCCTGTTATCTGGTGCAGCAAGTGGTGGGAGAAGCAGATATTCGCCTGGATGAACCGTAAATGGGATATGGTTGTATTCCAAATATAAGACGTCATCAGTCATTAAAATCAGTTCAAAATCAGTCAGATCAAAATCTTCATGCATCCAGATATCAGATGGAGCTTCAAATTTACCGCTCATATGATAGTCTAGGGGGGGCATTTAAAGGGATCTGTATCAATGAATTTTTCATGGTCGTTCCGTTTCCTTTCTGCAATAATAAACACACATAACTTGAGTATATCACAATAAAATTTAAAAGAAAAGGATAACCTTTTGACACACTTTCTATCTTTTCGATATTCCATTTTTTTACTGTCAATATTATACTATTGAAAAAAGAAAAACGCTGAATAATTAGATATTAATACAAGAAAAGGAGAGAGAAACGTGAGTAAACTTCAAAATTTTTACTATCAAAATGTCGCCTTAAAGGAAGGTCATTGGAAGAAACAGAGAGATGAGCTGATTGAGACTTATCTAAAAATCGAGGATGATGACCTGCTTCACCCATTTCGCAAGCTGGCAAATCTTCCAAATAAAGGACATGGTCTTGTTGGTTGGTATGGAAGCGGAGCATCTACATTTGGACAGAAGTTAGGAGCGTTTGCCAAGCTGTATCTAGTGACAGGAGATATCCGTTTAAAGGAAAAGGCGATTCGACTGGCAGACGGCTGGGGTGAATGTCTGGCAGCATCTGACAGTGTTGCTGATTGCAATGGTACATATAATTACGATAAATTGATGGGCGGCTTTCTTGATCTGTATGAGTATCTTGGCTATGAACCGGCGAAAGAATATGTGCGTGCGCTGACGAAGAGCGCAGATGCAAGACTTGACAAGGAAGTTTGCCGTGATGGTTTGCAGATCATGAGCGGCGATATGATTGAGTGGTATACGCTTCCAGAACAGATTTACCGCGCATATCAACTTACAGGCGAACAGCTCTATCTTGATTTTGCAAAGGTGTGGGATTACGACTATTTTTGGGATAAGCTTCTTGCTGGAGATTTTAAGATAGGTCCAAGACACGCCTACAGTCATGTCAACAGTCTTTCAAGTGCAGCGATGGCTTACGAGACGACAAAGAACGAGGAGTATCTGCGTGCAATCGAGATTGCCTATAAAGAGATTTTGGATCACCACACCTTCGCAACTGGCGGTTATGGTCCGGCAGAGTGTCTGTTTGCTGATGAGGAAGGGTATCTGGGTGATTCCATCAAGGCTAGCTGGGATGCAGATAAGCGTCATATTCACTATCGTGACTTTGGCAATTCAATTCGCCAGAGAGATGATCGATGGGGCAGCTGTGAGGTGTCCTGCTGCAGTTGGGCGGTATTTAAGCTGACACGTTATCTGATGGAGCTGACAGGTGAGGCACGCTATGGCGGCTGGGCAGAGAAGCTTCTATATAATGGATGCGGTGGTCAGCCTTCGATCACACAGGATGGAAAGGTCATGTATTATGCTGACTATTTCATCAACGGTGGTTTGAAGTCAACAGAAGATGGACGTCTTCAGGATAATGGCGCTTCTTTTGAGTGGCAGTGCTGTACTGGAACATTTCCTCAGGATGTGGCTGAGTATGCAAATCTTTTATATTATTATTCAGAAAAGGGACTGTTTGTCAGCCAGTATCTGCCGTCAGATGTAACTTTCTCTATTGGAGATAAGCAGGTACGCCTAGAAAATACAAGTTTTTATCCAAAGGAAAAAGAGCTTCGATTTGTTGTTCACGCAGAGACACCGGTTACAACAGCACTTCATTTTCGTGTGCCGTCTTGGGCAACCGGAAGCAATACTGTCTGCATAAACAAAGAAAAAGTGAATACCAGTATCCTTCCTGACACTTGGCTGACATTAGAGCGCGAGTGGAAAGAGGGCGACGAGATTACAATTTCATTTGAGTTTGTGCTTCGCTTTGAATCTGTGGACTCATATGCGCCAGAGGTAGCAGCACTTGTGTATGGACCGATTGTTCTTGCCTGCAACAAGATGACTCTTTTTGACGGGGATCGTGAGAACCCAGAGGAGTGGATCGAGCCAATTCAAAAGGATGGTTATTCGTTTGCATTTCGAACAAAGCCAGGTCATGTAAAGCCGTATGAGCATTTGACAAGAGAATTTTATCCATATTACGAGATTCCACAGATGCAGTGGTATTACATGTACAGTCGATTTACAAAATAATAGTAACGATTGAAGATAATTTCATATCGGGCTGGTTGTGCAAAAAGCATAGCTAGTCCGATATTTTTTTCTGCAAAAAGAAAATTTATGCACAGTTCAATCAGCAAAAAGAGAAAAGTAACACCGAAAACTATAAAAAAATCATGATTAACAAATAAAAAAAGTGTGAAAATGACACCAAATCTAGGAAAGTGATATTTACTTTTGGGTGGCAAATCGTTTACAATATAGCCAACACAAAGAGCTGAGCAACTCGAAAATATGTATATTATATACATATGCTGTTTGGCAAAAAAAACTTGTAAAAAGATACTTTTACCAAGAAAGTGATCAAAAAGAAAGGTGGGAATTGTTTATGAAAACAAGAAAACTGATGGCAATGGCAATGGCAGGAGCAATGGCACTGCCGACATGTACTGCATTTGCAGATTCCGCAGAGGAGCCAGTTAAGCTGACTGGTCTGTTTATCTCACATTCGCTTACCAAGAGTTTAAACGATATGCAGTGGCTGCAGGAGATTGAGGAGAAGGCAGGTGTTGAGGTCGAGTGGGAGCAGATCTACACCGATTGGGATCAGACAAAGTCTACCAGATTTGCATCTGGAGATATTCCGGATATCCTGATCAATGCAACAGATGATTCAGATTATGCAACTTATGAGGGTCTGTTCATGGAACTGACTGATTTGATTGATCAGTATGCACCAAACGTACAGGCAATGTTCGAGGAAGAGCCTGATACACTTGCACTTGCAAAGACCTATGAGGGTGAGATTTATGCACTGCCTAAGTTCCAGGGCAAGTGGCCGGATTGTAATGGTGTTATGTTCATTAACAAGACTTGGCTGGACAACTTAGGACTTGAGGTTCCGACTACTCTCGGCGAGTTAAAGGACGTTTTAGTTGCATTCCGTGACAACGATGCAAACGGCAACGGTGATGCTTCTGATGAGATTCCGATGGACTTCAACGACTGGTTCGGCGCCGCTTACTCTCTTACAAACTTGATCGGTTCCTATGGCATTCAGTTAACCAACTGGGGTACTGATGGTTACTTTGTAGAAGATGGACAGGTTAAAAACTACGCAGTAGATGAGAGATATAAGGCATTAATTTCTTATCTGGCTGATCTGTATTCCGAAGGTCTGATCAATGAGAATGCAATCACAAATGACTACTCCATGTTCCAGTCTCTGTCAAGAGGTGATGAGAATGGTGATGCACTTGTTGGTGTTGTATTAGGATGGGAAGAAACTGATAAGTTTGGACCGACCTTACATGATCAGTATGTTCCATGCGGACCGTTCGCAGACGATGTGGATGATCTTGGAACAGACGAACCACGTTGGACTTATGATTACTCTGGTCTGAATATGAGCTCTAATCGTATCTGTATGAGTGCAAACTGCGCAAATCCAGAAGCAGCAATGAAGTTCATGAACGAGTTTTATGATTCAGAAGTTTCTGTAGAGGTTCTGTTTGGTGGTATCAGTGATGGTTGTCTTGAGAAGACTGGCGACAATTCCTATAAGGTTCTTGATCCGCTTGATCCAGATACCGACTCAGGTACATGGAAGTGGACCAGCAGCATGGCTGATAATGGCCCGATGTACATCAGAAGATCAACTACCATCGATATGGCACAGGATATGACTTATGCACTGGAAGAAAGAGAGCAGTATAAGGAAGCTATTGCAAGAATCGACATGGATAAGGAATACTATCCGCAGATGCTGATGAAGTACACATCTGAAGATCAGAACAACATGGCAGTTACACAGGCAAATGTTAGCAACGTTACTGAAGCTTACTGGGGTCTGTGGCTGACTGGTGAGTCTAATATTGAAGATGATTGGGATTCTTATGTAGAGGAAGTAAATGCAGCAGGTCTGCAGGATATCCTTGCTATTCGTCAGGCATCTTATGATTCTTGGAAGGCTCAATAATTGAAGGCTTGATTGAAAAAATAAGCAATAAAATCAGATGGTAAAAAGGGCGGGGGCGGAGCAATCCGCACCGCCTCTTTTAAAAAAACAAATTGGTTCAGAACAATGGAAGGGAGGAACATCATGGCAAGGAAAAAAGTGGCAACCGGAAAGAAAAAAAGTATTGGCTGGTATTTAGCCCATGATTGGCAGCTGTGGGTCATGCTGCTTCCGGCAATTATTTATATATTTATTTTCTGCTATGTTCCTATGTACGGTGTACAGCTGGCATTTCGTGAGTACGATTTCAAGTCTGGTATTTACGGTGGAAAGTGGGTTGGATTTAAATATTTTAAACAGTTTTTTGATAGTGCAATGTTCGGAACAACACTGCGCAACACATTTGTAACGGCAGCACTCAGTATTGTTTTAGGATTTCCAGCTCCGATTGTGCTTGCAATGATTATAAACCAAATTCGTCAGCAGAAATGGAAGAGAATTGTTCAGACAACGGTTTATATTCCATACTTTATTTCAACGGTTGTTATGGTTTCTATCTTAAATATTATGTTAGCAAGCAAGGGTGGCGTAATCAGTGAAGCAATGAAGGCAATTCACCTGATTCCCAAAAAAGCTAATTTGTTCAGTAATGATTACTTTGTATGGGTATATGTATTCTCCGGTGTCTGGCAGAGCATGGGATGGAACAGTATCATTTACATAGCAGCTCTTTCTTCTGTTGATACACAGCTGTATGATGCATGTAAGATAGATGGAGCAAACCGTTGGCAGATAATCGTACACATCGACTTCCCGGCACTTATTCCAACAATTGTTATTTTGCTTATCATGAACATGGGTGGTATTTTAAATGTCGGCTTTGATAAGATTTATCTGATGCAGAACACACTAAATAAAAAGACCTCAGAGGTTATTTCAACATATGTATATACGGTTGGTATTAAATCATCTCAGTTCTCGTTTGGTTCAGCAGTAGGATTGTTCACAAATGTAATCAACTTTGCATTCTTAATGTTGACAAACTGGCTGGGTAAGAAACTGACCGGTACAGGTCTGATGTAAGGAGGTGTGAGTATGGCAGCAAAAAAAGGAAAAGAGATTCGTGAGCGTCATGCTTCGGACCGAATTTTCAATGCAGCAGTAATTATTTTAAGTATTACGACATTTATTGTAATTGCCTATCCACTTTGGTTTATCGTGATTGCGTCAATCAGTAATTCAAACATGGTTAATCAGGGAAAGGTTATTTTGTGGCCAGTAGATATTCGTTTTTACGGTTATCAGCAGATTTGGGAAGATTCCCGTATCTGGACTGGCTATCTGAATACATTGATTTATGTAATAGTCGGAACCGTTCTGAATCTGGTGGTAACACTTCCAGCAGCGTATGCGCTGTCCAGACCGGACTTTAAGGCTCGTAATGCGGTCATGATGTATTTCGTTTTTACGATGTATTTCTCTGGTGGTCTTGTTCCGTTGTACATGACGATCAAGAGCATTGGTTTTATTGGAAACAGATGGATTATGATTCTGATGGTACTTGTCAATACCTATAACTTGATTATTGCAAGAACCTTTATTCAGAATACAATACCAAACGATTTGTATGAGGCAGCACAGCTAGATGGCTGCAGTCACTTTACATTCTTAGGAAAGGTTGTCCTTCCACTTTCTAAGGCAATTATTTCAGTAGAAGTTCTTTACTATGCAGTTTATCATTGGAATGATTATTTTACTGCATTGATGTATACCAATAATGTTGCAAAGATTCAGCCATTACAGACAGTTCTGCGTCAAATTCTTCTTCTGAATGAGTCATATGCAAATGGAAACGGTGGTGTACAGGGTGGTTATGGTCAGTCTTCAGCTGATCAGGTTAAATACGCGGTTATCATAGTATCCACAGTCCCGATCTTATGTGTATATCCGTTCGTACAGAAGTATTTTGAAAAGGGTGTCATGATCGGAGCCGTTAAGGGTTAATGGGCCAAGAAGGCAAAAAAGGCGAGAAGAAAATAGAATAGATGAACATGAAAATATGGTATTTGAAAACAAGAGAAAATGAAATCAAATACCATATTTTTTATAAAGAAAAACGACTACAAATTAAAAAAAGTAGTCGTATGAAAGGGCGTGAGCGAATGAAAAATTGTATTTGGCTTTTACAAAAGAGCGCAAAGGCGTGTCCGCAGCGATTGCCGGCCATGCTGCTAGTGACGCTGTTAGATGCCGTGAATGCTGTGAACATCATTTTGTTTTATAAATATGCGGTGCAGGCGCTGTATCAGGAGGAAGTATTAAAGCAAATGGCGATTGTGGTAGGCATCTATCTGGCAGTACATGTCATTCATAGCGTAGTAAACAACTATCTGACGCAGGTAAAATACCCAGTTTGGAATGAGACGATTAAGCAATCACTATCAAAGGAAATTTATGAGCAGTATCAGTCATTGTCGGCGGATACGGTGCAAGATCCGAAGTTCTACGATGCATATAAAAAGGCACTCGATGAATCAGATATGAGAACGGAAGCTGTGTTAAACACCATTCAGGCAGTGTTTGGAAATTTATTTTCCATATTTGGAATCATTGCGGTTATCGCATCAATGAACTGGATTTTAGTGCTGCTTGCCATCATTCCAGTCTGCACATCTGCACTGGTAAATTTGAAGATCGTGAAAATGAGATATCAGTACAACATGTCCTGTGTGAAGCCAAACCGTATGGTAGAGTACATCACAAGATTATTTTATCAACCAGAATATCGTGAGGAGATTCGCCTTCATGATAATGCACTTTTGCAGAAGCGTTACCATGATGCCGTGGACGAGGTGAGTAGCCAAACAAAAGCGCAGATGCCAAAAATTGTTTTGATATCGGCATCGGGTGCAAATTTGTTTTCTTTAATTAATTATGGAATTCCGATGCTTGTGTTAGGTTGGCAGGTTTTTCAGGGAATTACAACAATAGGTGAGTTTTCAACGGGCGTGATCGGTGTGTCAAACTTGAGCAGTAGTTTATTTGGCATCTGGTGTATCATTCCAGGAATTCGGGAACAGTCTCTTTATATCGAAAATCTTCGAACATTTTTATCCGTACAAAAAGAAACTACAGGCGAGCATACACTTGCATTTGGCATGCATGAAATTACGTTGCAGGATGTTCATTTTCACTACAGCGCAAACACTGTGCGAGAAGTAACCGATGGAATCAGCCTGCATATCAAAAAAGGCGAGAAGATTGCATTCGTGGGTGAAAACGGAGCTGGAAAGACGACATTAGTTAAGTTGATTGAAGGTCTGTATCATCCGACAGAGGGTGAAATATTGATTGATGGTACGCCAATTGAGCAGCTAGATAAACAGTCGCTACGATGTAACATTGCTACTGTCATGCAAAAACCAGTCCACTATTCATTCACAATTGCAGAAAATATCTTAATGAGAGAAATCCAAAGTGATGCAGATCGAGAGCAGGTTCAGCAGGTGCTCGAAGAGAGTGGACTATGGGATCGAGTGTCAAAGTTTCCAAAAGGAATGGACAGTGTGCTAGGAAAGGAATTTGACGAGGATGGAATTGAGCTTTCGGGAGGAGAAAGCCAAAAGCTAGCCATTGCACGAGCATTGTATGAAAATGCAGGTGTGTTAATTCTTGATGAACCTGCAAATAGCTTAGATCCGATAGCAGAAGCCGAGATGTATGAGCGCATGTTTGCAGCAGGAAAAGACCGCACACTTATTTTAATCTCGCATCGCCTTTATTCTACGAGAAAAGCGGATCGCATCTGCTACATCGAAAACGGAAAAATTGCAGAAGAAGGCACGCACGAAGAACTTATGAAAGCAAACGGAAAGTATGCGGCAATGTATCATCTGCAGGTCAGCTTATATGCAAAGGGGGCGGCACAATGAAAAAGACGATGAAGATGAATTTATGGTTTTTGAAAAAGCTTTATCAGTATGACAAAAAACGCTTTGGCAGTATGGCGGCGCTGATTCTTATTCGTGCAATCAAAACACTGCTTAGTGTAATCACAATTAAGGTGGCGTTGGACTGCATCGTGACGTATCATTCCTTCTGGTATCTGGCGGGTTTTGTTGCAGCGGAGCGTATTGTGTCCAGTTTACTTGCGTTAATTGAATGTAAAATTGATTGGCTTGACAAAGAAATTCAAAATAATACCATCAAAAAGCAGCTTGGCGCAGAAATGTTTCGTCAGGCAGAAGCACTATCGCTTGAACGGCTTGACCATACAGAGATGTATGACCAGTACAAGATTGTGCTGGAGGAAATCGGAAGCAGAAGTGGAAGTTTTCTTCAGAGCACCGAAAATTTATTAACTGGAATCTGCAATATCGCCGTCACAATGATCTTTGTTCTTACTATTGACATTCGTTTTATTTTGATTGCAGCGCTGTCAGCAGTCATTGGTGCAGTTGCAGGAAATAAAATCGCACAGAAGGAAGTACAAAAGCGTGAAGAACTGATTCGTCATGAGCGAAAGCGTGATTATATTAAGCGCATCTTCTATGTTCCGGAATATAATGAGATGACTCGTCTGACCAATGCCAATTCATTTTTACTCCAGAAATATGATGAGAGTGTCAGTGATATCAAGCAGGTGCTTCGCAGTCACCAGCCTACCATCGCGCACTGGAACGATTTGAATATTCTGCAAATTTTTACGCTGAATTTTGGACTCAGCGCACTTCTTATGGCACGAGACATCGCAGCGGGTACAGTCAGTGCATCGGCTTTTACAAGTGTTATGTTTGCATGCTCGACGATGAGCGGTTCTGTGGGCTGGGTCAGCAATGAGTTGAGTGAGATGAAAAAACATGCACTTTACATCGAAAAATTACAGGATTTTTTAAACAAGACACAAGAAGCAAAAGGAACTGTGTCTGTTGCACCAGGTATGCATGAAATCACATTGCAGGATGTCCATTTCCATTACAGTGCAAACGTTGCACGCGAGGTAACCGATGGAATCAGCCTGCATATTAAAAGTGGCGAGAAGATTGCATTAGTGGGTGAAAACGGAGCTGGAAAGACGACATTAATCAAGCTGATCGAGGGCTTATATCGCCAGACAGCCGGAAGCATTTTAATTGACAAAATGCCAATTGAAACATTTGACGGAAAATCACTTCGGGGCAGCATCGCCACCGTCATGCAAAAGCCAGTACATTATTCCTTCACAATCGCAGAAAATATCCTGTTAAGAGAAGTACAAAATGATACCGACCGCAGACGTGTTCAAAAGGTGCTTGAGGAGAGCGGTCTTTGGGAGCGAGTGAGTCATCTTCCAAAGGGAATGGATAGTGTACTCGGAAAAGAGTTTGATGAGGAAGGAATCGAGCTTTCCGGCGGCGAGAGCCAGAAGCTTGCGATTGCGCGTGCCTTATACGAGGATGCGGGTGTACTAATTCTTGATGAACCTGCAAACAGTTTAGATCCGATAGCAGAAGCCGAGATGTATGAGCGCATGTTTGCAGCAGGAAAAGACCGCACACTTATTTTAATATCGCATCGCCTTTATTCCACGAGAAAAGCAGATCGCATTTGCTACATCGAAAACGGAAAAATCGCAGAAGAAGGCACGCACGAAGAACTTATGAAGGCAAACGGAAAGTATGCGGCAATGTATCATTTGCAGGCAGGACTGTATGCACAGGAATAATTTGCATTCCAAGTAAAGAGCAGTCTTCATAGATTTGAAAAAATGAAGTATAATAGTAAATGAAATCTCCACGCCCATGCGGTGCATAGCTCCTTCATGATAAAAGTCAATTACCGGACTCATGGAACCGCCAGATTACTAAAATGTCTGTCAAAAGAACCTATTTCCGATACACGACTAAAACAGCTAGATAGGATAACAGACAGCCGTTTGCTTGGTACAGTGGCGCGTATGCGCATTGAAAAGATGGCAGGATATCAGGAAGTGTTGACACTAATATAGGTTACGGTGAAAAACTTGTATTTCTTTAAGAAACAACTTGTCAATACGAGGGTACAAGTTGTAAAATTGAGATAACAAATAGAAATACAAGGGAGGCTTGTTATGGCAAAATTACATATCCGTCCAGACGTTGTTAAGGGACATATCAATCCTGAAATTCAGGGACATTTTTCTGAGCATCTTGGACGCTGCATTTATGAGGGTCTTTACGTAGGAGAAAATTCTCCGATTCCAAACACAAACGGAATGAGAAATGACGTAGTTGAAGCGCTTAAGGAGATTCATATTCCTGTACTTCGCTGGCCGGGCGGCTGCTTTGCAGACGAATATCATTGGAAGGATGGTATTGGACCAAAGGAAAATAGAAAGAAAATGATTAATACCCACTGGGGTGGTGTTGTTGAGGACAACAGCTTTGGTACACACGAGTTTATGGAACTGTGCCGCCAGCTTGGATGCAAGACTTACATCAACGGAAATGTAGGAAGCGGTACTGTTCAGGAAATGTCTGAATGGGTTGAATATATGACATTTGATGGTGTATCACCAATGGCAGACCTTCGTGCAAAGAACGGTCATGAAAAGCCATGGAAGGTTGACTATTTTGGTGTCGGCAACGAGAACTGGGGCTGCGGCGGAAATATGCTGCCAGAGCAGTATGGTATGATGTATCGCCGTTACCAGACATATGTGAGAAATTATAATAATGCAGCACCAGTTGCAAAGATTGCCTGCGGTTCCAATGTTGATGATTATGAGTGGACAGAGAAGGTATTAGAGACAACAAATCGCCGCATGCCAAAAGAAGCTCACGGTGCAATGGATGGTCTGTCTCTTCATTATTATACACATCCAGGCGGATGGGAGAATAAGGGAAGTGCAACAGACTTCACTGAGACCGAGTGGTATGAAACAATGAAGCGTACATATTACATGGAGGAGCTTGTGACACGTCACGGTGCAATCATGGATAAGTACGACCCAGAAAAGAAAGTCGGCATGATCGTTGATGAGTGGGGCTGCTGGTTTGATGTAGAGCCAGGCACAAACCCAGGCTTCTTATATCAGCAGAATACAATGCGTGATGCACTTGTTGCAGGAATTAACTTAAATATCTTCAATAAACATTGTGACCGCGTTAAGATGGCAAATATCGCACAGATGGTTAATGTACTTCAGTCTGTAATTCTCACAGATGGTGAGCGTATGATTAAGACACCAACCTGGTTTGTATTTTATCTGTATCAGGCTCATCAGGATGCTGAGCTTCTTGACAGTACACTTGAGACAGCAATGGTTGGACCAGAGGGTCATCAGGCACCTAACATGACAGAGTCTGTATCAATGGGCAAGGATGGAAAGATGCACATCACACTGACAAACGAGTCTGTAAGCGAGGATTACCCAATTGATGTAATCTTAGACAGTGGCAAGGCAGCAGCAGTTGAGGGTATGATCTTAACTGGTGAGATGCATGAACATAACACCTTTGATAATCCAGAGCAGGTAAAGTGCACATCATTCGATGATGTTAAGCTGGCAGATGATGGACTTAAGCTTACACTTCCAAAGTGCAGTGTTCTTCATCTTACTGTAACTGTAAAATAAGTCAAAGCGGGGTATCAGTAATGGATGAGAAAACAAACTGGCAGTCACTTGAAAAAAATGGACCTATCACCGAGTATAATGAACCTTTCATTGAGCAGCGTGCTGATCCATTTGTGTGCAAGGCTGCCGATGGCACCTATTATTTTACTGCATCCTACCCGGCTTATGACCGTATTCTACTTCGAAGTAGCAAGACTTTAAATGGTTTAAAGAATGCAAAGGAGCGTCAGATTTGGGTAAAGCATGAGCATGGTCTTATGAGCTGCCATATCTGGGCGCCAGAGCTTCATTTTGTCTATGGAAAATGGTATATCTATTTTGCAGCAGGTGAGGCAGAGGATGTGTGGAAGATTCGTCCATATGTACTTGAGTGCGATGGTGATCCGATGACAGGCGAGTGGAGCGAGCTTGGTTCTATGAAGGGCTGTGATGATGATCCATTTTCCTTTACAGATTTTTCACTGGATGCAACAATCTTTGAGCACAAGGGTGATTATTATTATGTTTGGGCACAGAAGGCATCTAACATTTCCAATCTTTATATTGCAAAAATGGCAGCACCAAATAAGTTAGCAACTGTAATGGAGATGATTACAACGCCAGATTATGATTGGGAGCGCATTTTGTTTTGGGTAAATGAAGGACCGGCAGTGTTAAAGCATGGTGGAAAGATCTGGCTTACATTTTCTGCCAGCGGAACAGGCTCCTGCTATTGTGTTGGTCTTTTAAGCGCTGATGAAAATGCAGATCTGCTTGATCCGGCTTCCTGGACAAAGGAGCGTATGCCAGTACTTAAAACAGATCAAAAGAAGGGTCTGTATGGACCAGGACATAACAGCTTTACAACTGATGAAGATGGCAATGATATCATGGTCTACCATGCAAGAACATATGATGGCATCAAGACAAAGGATCCGCTGTATGATCCAAATCGTCATGCTCATCTGTTAAAGGTGCAGTACGACGAAAATGGACGTCCAATCTTTGATTATCAGAAGCATTAATTAAAAATTAGTAAAAAGACAGAATACGTTACTAGAAAGGACTGGTTTTTAAATGAAAACAGGAAAAAATTATAAGTTTTGGTTTTGCACCGGATCTCAGGATCTGTATGGTGACGAGTGCTTACAGAAGGTAGCAGAGCATTCCAAGATTATTGTAGAGAAGTTAAATGAGTCTGGAAATCTTCCATTTGAGGTTGTCTGGAAGCCAACACTGATTACAAACGAGCTGATTCGTCGTACCTTTAACGAGGCAAATATCGATGATGAGTGCGCAGGTGTGATCGTTTGGATGCACACATTCTCTCCGGCAAAGTCTTGGATTCTTGGTCTTCAGGAGTACAGAAAGCCATTGCTTCATCTTCATACTCAGTTTAACATGGAAATTCCATATGACACAATCGATATGGATTTCATGAACGAGAACCAGTCCGCACATGGTGACAGAGAGTTTGGTCATATGGTAACACGTATGGGCATTGAGCGTAAGGTTGTAGTTGGTCACTGGTCTGACGAGAAGCTTCAAAAGAAGATCGGCAGCTGGATGCGCACAGCAATTGGTGTTGTAGAGAGCAGTCATATCCGCGTTATGCGTGTTGCTGATAACATGAGAAATGTTGCAGTAACAGAGGGTGATAAGGTAGAGGCTCAGTTAAAGTTTGGCTGGGAGATTGATGCTTATCCAGTAAACGAGATTGCAGAATCTGTAGCTGCTGTATCCGAATCAGACACAAATGCACTGGTGGATGAATATTATAGCAAGTACAATATTCTTCTGGAGGGAAGAGATCCGGCAGAATTTAGAAAGCATGTAGCAGTTCAGGCACAGATTGAGCTTGGTTTTGAGCGATTCCTTGAGGAAAAAAATTATCAGGCAATTGTAACTCACTTTGGTGATCTGGGTGCTTTAAAGCAGCTGCCAGGTCTTGCAATTCAAAGACTTATGGAAAAAGGATATGGCTTTGGTGCAGAGGGTGACTGGAAGGTTGCCGCAATGGTACGCCTGATGAAGATCATGACTTCTGGAATGAAGGATGCAAAGGGAACCTCCATGCTTGAGGATTACACCTACAACCTTGTTCCAGGCAAGGAAGGCATCTTAGAGGCTCATATGCTTGAGATCTGCCCATCTATCGCAGACGGTCCGATCAGCATCAAGTGCCAGCCGCTGTCCATGGGCGACAGAGAAGATCCGGCGCGTCTTGTATTTACTTCTAAGGAAGGAACAGGTATTGCAACTTCCTTAGTAGACTTAGGAGATCGCTTCCGCTTGTTAATCAACACAGTTGACTGCAAGAAGGTAGAAAAGCCGATGCCAAAGCTTCCAGTAGCAACAAACTTCTGGACACCACAGCCAGACCTTATTACAGGAGCAGAGGCATGGATCTTAGCAGGCGGTGCTCATCATACAGCATTCACCTACGACCTCACAGCAGAGCAGATGGGCGACTGGGCAGAAGCAATGGGAATCGAGCCTGTCTACATCGACAACGAGACAACCATTCGCAATCTGAAGAAGGATCTGATGCTGGGAAATCTTGTATATAGAAAGTAAATATGATTAAGGGTTCATGGGTCGTAACCTAGCCCTGTGAATAAGAAATAGTTTGCGGATAATCCAATATTCACGGCCAAGCTCGAAGGTGAATGGATTTCACGAGACGGACACTTGAAGCAGGTCTTTCAAAATAATGTATAATGAGAAAGAATATAACAGGAACCTGCGGAATTTGGTCCGTCGACGAAACCATTACACCGAAGGGCTTTAGAAATATAGTCCCGTGAACAGAAACAAATATAGAAAAACTTTCGGGCTGTCAAGAAAAAACACTTGACAGCTCTTCTTTTTTCGTGTATAGTAGCGAAGGTGATGTTTGATGGAAAAGATTGTAGAACGCAATATGCTGTATGATTTCTATGGTGAGTTGCTTACGCCGCATCAGCAGGAAATCTACGAAAGCATTATTTTTCAGGATCTGTCGCTGAGTGAAGTGGCAGAGATCCACGGCATCAGCAGGCAGGGAGTTCATGATCTGGTAAGGCGCTGTGACAAGCTGCTGGAAGGTTATGAAAACAAACTGCATCTGGTAGAGCGCTTTGTGACACTCAAATCTTCTGTAAGCGAATTAAGAGAACTTACAAAAGCATATGAGAAGAGCAGAGACGATAAGCTGTTTGGACAGATTGACAGGCTTTGCCAGACAATACTCGAAGAGCTGTAACTGTAAAGTTAAAGGCAGAAAGGAGCTGCAAAAGTGGCATTTGAGAGCTTATCTGAAAAGCTTCAGAACGTATTTAAAAATCTGCGCGGCAAGGGCCGTCTGACAGAAGCGGATGTAAAGGCTGCTTTGAAGGAAGTAAAGATCGCGCTCCTCGAGGCGGACGTTAACTTCAAGGTAGTAAAAAACTTCGTAAAGTCAGTCCAAGAACGCGCAATCGGACAGGATGTTATGAATGGTTTAAATCCTGGACAGATGGTAATAAAGATTGTAAACGAAGAGCTTGTTTCCCTGATGGGATCTGAGACAACAGAGATTGCACTGATGCCTGGAAATCAGGTGACAGTCATCATGATGATTGGTCTTCAGGGTGCTGGTAAGACAACTACCGCAGCAAAGATTGCAGGAAAGCTGAAGATGAAAGGCAGACAGCCACTTTTGGTTGCTTGTGATATTTATCGTCCGGCGGCAATCAAGCAGTTGGAAGTTAACGGTGAAAAACAGGGTGTTGAGGTGTTCTCGATGGGGACAAATCACAGTCCGGTTGACATTGCAAAGGCAGCAATCGAACATGCAAAGAATAACGGACAAAACGTGGTCATCCTTGATACCGCAGGCCGTCTGCAGATTGATGAATCCATGATGCAGGAGCTTGTAGATGTGAAAGAGGCAGCTGGCGTTACGCAGACGTTGCTCGTCGTAGATGCGATGACTGGACAGGAAGCAGTTAACGTGGCAACTACCTTCAATGACCGTATCGGTGTAGACGGAGTAATCCTGACAAAGCTTGATGGCGACACCAGAGGTGGTGCAGCGCTTTCTATTCGTCAGGTGACGGGAAAGCCGATTCTTTATATTGGTATGGGCGAAAAGCTCTCCGATTTGGAACAGTTTTATCCAGATCGCATGGCATCACGTATCCTTGGCATGGGAGATGTCATGAGCCTTATTGAAAAGGTTGAGGCACAGGTCGATGCTGAGAAAGCAAAGGAGATGGAGCAGAAGCTTCGCAAAGCATCCTTTGATTTAAACGACTATCTGGATCAGATGGAACAGATGAAAAGTATGGGTGGTCTTAGCAAGATCATGGAGATGCTTCCGGGCATGGGCATGAATTTAAATGCAAAAAATATGCCGGACATGGATGAGAGTGAGAAGCAGATGGAAAAAATCCAGGCAATCATTCGTTCCATGACTATGAAGGAGCGAACCAATCCAGATATCATCAATGCATCCAGAAAAAACCGCATTGCAAAAGGTGCAGGAGTCGATGTTGTAGAGGTCAATAGACTGTTAAAGCAGTTTGACCAGAGCCGCAAGCTCATGAAGCAGATGCCCGGCATGATGGGCAAGCAGGCAAAAAAAGGAAGATTTAAACTGCCTTTTTAATAAATAATTAATTTTAAATAATTGGAGGAATTTTACAATGGTAAAGATTAGATTAAAGAGAATGGGACAGAAGAAGGCTCCTTTCTACAGAGTAGTAGTTGCAGATCAGAGATCTCCAAGAGACGGAAGATTCATCGCAGAGATCGGTTACTATGATCCAACTAAGGAACCAAGCGTAATCAAGTTTGACGAAGAGGCTGCTAAGCAGTGGCTTGCAAACGGTGCTCAGCCGACAGATACAGTTGCAAAGTTATTAAAGGTTGCTGGTATTGAGAAATAATTAAGAGTGCCGAATCCTTTTATCAAATGTTGCGGGCGCAGCAGAATGAGAGAGATGTATGAAGGGACTATTAGAAGTTATCGCTAAGTCGCTTGTTGACAACCCAGATGAAGTTGTGGTTACTGAGAAGGAAACCGAGAAGGGACTTGTGCTTGAGCTGAAGGTAGCGCCTAGTGATATGGGCAAAGTTATCGGTAAGCAGGGCAGGATCGCAAAAGCAATCCGTTCTGTGGTAAAAGCCGCGGCATCAAGAGAAAACAAGCAGGTTAGTGTAGAGATTGAGTAATCAAAAACGTGTACTTCAGAGATGGGGTGCACGTTTTATTTTTAAAATGTATGAGTTATATGAGCTGTAATGCTATCATAGGAGAAAATATGGAAGATTTATTGCGTGTAGGTGTGATTTCCTCTGCTCATGGAATTAAGGGAGAAGTTAATGTATTCCCGACAACTGATGAGCCGGAAATGTTTGCACATTGGAAGACACTGCGTCTGGTTGAAAAGAAACAAAGCCGTCTGATTCATGTGCGCGGTGCAAAGTATTTTAAAAACATGGTCATTCTTTCTCTTGAGGAGATTGCAGACCGAAATCAGGCGGAGCTTTTGCGTCAGGCAGAGCTTTATATAACAAGAGATCAGGCAACTCCATGTGGTGAAAATGAGAATTTTATTACTGATTTAATTGGACTTCGCGTAGTTGATGAAAATAAAGAAGAGCTTGGTAAGTGTACTGATGTGTTTCAGACGGGCGCAAATGATGTCTATGAGATAGAGCTTTTAGATGGAAGAAAGGTGCTTTTCCCGGCTATTCCTTCCTGTATCTTAGATGTTGACTTGGAAAAAGGCATAATGACAGTTCATGTTATGGCTGGACTAATTGACTAAGCTGTGAATATGAAAAGAAAGAGGTAATTCCATGCATTATTATGTGCTGACGTTGTTTCCAGAGATGATTACAAACGCCTGCGGCGAGAGTATTCTTGGACGCGCATCCCAAAAAGGATTGATTTCAGTGGAGGCCATCAATATACGTGACTATTCCACAAATAAACATAACCGTGTCGATGATTATCCATATGGCGGCGGCGCTGGAATGGTAATGCAGCCTATGCCAGTGTACGATGCCTGGAAGGATCTGACAGAGCGCATTGGAAAAAAGCCGCGTGTGCTGTTTATGACACCTCAGGGAAAACCATTTTCTCAAAAGCTGGCAGAAGAATATGCAAAGGAAGAAGATTTGATATTCCTTTGCGGTCATTACGAGGGAATTGACCAGCGTGTGCTTGATCTCATTGTAACGGATGAAGTTTCAGCAGGCGATTTTGTGCTTACAGGCGGTGAACTTCCAGCGATGATGATGATTGACTGTATTTCGCGTCTTGTGCCAGGTGTACTGAATAATGAAGCATCTGCGCAGGATGAGTCATTTGAAGGAAATTTGCTGGAGTATCCACAATATACAAGACCAGAAGTTTTCATGGGCGAGTCAGTTCCGCCTGTACTTCTATCAGGTCATCATGGCAATATTGATAAATGGAGACGTGAGCAGTCAATTCTTCGGACAGCAAAAAAACGCCCAGATCTCCTTAAGAATGCTGAGCTTACACAAAAAGAGAAGAATTGGCTTCGGGAACAGCTAATTAAAAAAAATAAAAAAACTGAAAAAACACTTGACAACTGATACAAAGTGCGGTATACTATCGACGTTGTCAATAAACAGGAAAGCAGAGGATTCACTCTCACCTTAGCGCAAAGGCGTCTCGGGTTGATATTTAAGTTCACATATCGTATTTTGCATATTTGTGTATCTTAATGGTGGATCGTCGCGGTCCATCATTTTTTTGCGTAAAGCAGTTCACAACATTTTTCGATGGGGGTACAAAACAATTAGCAGTTTAATGATTAATGAGCAGATCCGTGACAAAGAAGTCCGGGTAATTGGTGAGGAAGGACAGCAGCTTGGAATTATGTCCTCCAGAGATGCCATGAAGCTGGCAAAGGATGCCGGTTTAGATTTGGTAAAGATTGCACCAACGGCTAAGCCGCCGGTATGCAAGATTGTTGATTATGGCAAGTTCCGTTATGAGCAGGCCAGAAGAGAAAAGGAAGCCAAGAAGAAGCAGAAAGTCATTGAAGTAAAGGAACTGAGATTGTCTCCGAACATCGATACAAATGATCTGAATACAAAGGTGAACAATGCGCGAAAGTTCCTGGAAAAGGGCGATAAGGTAAAAGTTACCTTACGTTTCCGCGGCAGAGAGATGGCCCATATGGGTGCTTCCAAACATATACTGGATGACTTTGCTGAAAACCTCAAGGATATCGCATCGGTTGAGAAACCGCCGAAGTTAGAGGGTAAGAGCATGAGTCTGGTATTGGCAAAAAATATCAAGTGATTGACAGGAGGAAATTATAATGCCAAAGGTAAAAACAAGCAGAGCAGCTGCAAAGCGTTTTAAGAAAACAGGTACAGGCGAGTTAAAGAGAATGAAGGCATACAAGAGCCATATCTTAACAAAGAAGTCTACTAAGAGAAAGAGAAATCTTAGAAAGGCTACTATGACAGATAGTACCAACGTAAAGAACATGAAGAAGATTTTACCTTATTTATAATTTTGTGATTTTATAAGTAAGTTTGGGAAACATTTCTGCACAGGATTCGCGAGAATCCTCATCGTTTAGGAGGAGATAGATATGGCAAGAATTAAAGGCGGTATGAACGCTAAGAGAAAGCACAACAAAGTGTTAAAGCTGGCAAAGGGTTACAGAGGAGCCAGATCTAAGCAGTATAGAGTAGCAAAGCAGTCTGTTATGAGAGCATTAACAAGCTCTTACGCAGGAAGAAAGCAGAGAAAGAGACAGTTCAGACAGCTGTGGATCACCCGTATCAACGCAGCAGCTAGAATGAACGGTCTGTCTTACAGCAAGTTTATGTATGGTTTAAAGAGCGCTGACATCCAGTTAGACAGAAAGATTCTGGCTGATATGGCTGTTAATGATCCAGCTGGATTTGCAAAGCTGGCTGAGACTGCAAAGAGCAAGCTTGCTTAATTAGCAGTTGATCAAACCGCATATTGTGTATAAAAATTCAGGGAGAGCTTTGGCTCTCCCTTTTTGTGATGCTTTTGTGAAAATTACTTACTTTTCGCTCGTTTTTTTATATTATTTGTGGAATATGAAAGGTTGATTTCAAATCCAAAGCTATGATATACTTCTATTGAATATACTTACAATTCACGCGTTTTGTGAAGGGTAATTACAAATCAAAGGAGAATGATATGAGCGTCAGAAGAATCTTCGCGGAGAAGAAGGAACCTTATGCAGTAAAAGCACAGGAGCTTATGGAAGAGATGAGCAGCTATCTTGACATTCACGATGCCAAGAAGGTGCGTGTGCTGATCCGTTATGATGTTGAAAACCTTTCGGATGAGACTTATGAAAAGAGTAAGGGAACTATTTTTTCGGAGCCGCCGGTCGATGATCTTTATGAGGGCACCTTCCCTCATGAGAAGGATGATATTATTTTTTCAGTAGAGTATCTTCCGGGACAGTTTGATCAGAGAGCAGACTCGGCAGAGCAGTGTGTAAAGCTGTTAAAGGAAGATGAACAGCCGATTATCCGTTCAGCAACCACATATGTGATCAGCGGTGCACTTACAAGTGAGGAAGTTGCTAAGCTGAAGAATCACTGTATTAACCCAGTTGATTCAAGAGAAGCATCGGAGGAAATTCCGCAGACACTGAACATGGTACATCCAGAGCCAGAAGATGTAAAAATTCTGGAAGGCTTTTCCAAGATGAATGAGAAGGATCTGAAGGCGCTCTATGATTCCTTTGGTCTTGCTATGACCTTTAAGGATTTCCTTCACATCCAGAAGTATTTCCACGATGAGGAAAAGCGTGATCCGTCCATGACTGAAATTCGTGTACTTGATACATACTGGTCTGATCATTGCCGTCATACAACCTTCCAGACAGAGTTAAAGAACGTTACATTTGAGGAAGGATATTATCGTCCGGTAATCGAGAAGACATACGATGAGTATGAGACTGCTCATAAAACATTGTTTGAAGGCAGAAATGACAAATTTATCAGTCTGATGGATCTGGCTCTTATGGGTATGCGTCAGTTGAAGAAGCAGGGAAAGCTTCAGGATCAGGAAGAAAGTGATGAGATCAATGCATGTTCTATCGTAGTACCTATTAAGGTAGATGGCAAGGAAGAAGAGTGGCTGATCAACTTTAAGAATGAGACACATAACCATCCTACTGAGATTGAGCCATTTGGAGGCGCTGCAACATGTCTTGGCGGTGCAATCCGTGACCCGCTGTCAGGTCGTACCTATGTTTATCAGGCAATGCGTGTGACTGGTGCTGCAGACCCGACACGTCCGCTTTCTGAGACACTTCCTGGAAAACTTCCTCAGAAGAAGCTTGTTCGTACAGCAGCTGCTGGTTATAGCTCTTATGGAAATCAGATTGGTCTTGCAACTGGTTATGTAAAGGAAATTTATCATCCAAATTATGTGGCAAAGCGTATGGAGATCGGTGCTGTTATGGGTGCTGCTCCAAGACGTGCAGTAATCCGTAAAAATTCTGATCCAGGCGATATCATTATTCTGCTTGGCGGACGTACAGGAAGAGATGGCTGCGGTGGTGCAACTGGTTCTTCTAAGGCTCACACACAGTCTTCTATCGAAACATGTGGTGCAGAGGTTCAAAAGGGTAATGCACCGACTGAGAGAAAGTTACAAAGACTGTTCCGTCGTGAGGAAGTCAGCCATCTGATTAAGAAATGTAACGACTTTGGTGCCGGCGGTGTATCTGTAGCAATTGGAGAGCTGGCAGATGGTCTTGTTGTTGAGCTTGATAAGGTTCCAAAGAAGTATGCAGGTCTTGACGGCACAGAGATTGCGATTTCTGAGTCTCAGGAGCGTATGGCAGTTGTAGTAGATCCAAAGGATGCAGACCAGTTTTTAGCTTATGCAGCTGAGGAGAATCTGGAGGCAACAAAGGTTGCAGTTGTGAGTGAAGATCCTAGACTTGTTCTTCGCTGGAGAGGAAAAGAAATTGTTAATATTAGCCGTGCATTCCTTGATACAAACGGTGCTCATCAGGAGACAGATGTTACTGTAAGTATGCCAAAGAAGGAAGAAAGCTTCTTCGCATCAAAGGAAGTTACTGATGTAAAGGAAAAATGGCTTTCTATGCTTGCTGATTTAAATGTTTGCTCACAGAAGGGTCTTGTTGAGATGTTCGACAGCTCCATCGGTGCAGGAAGCGTTGTAATGCCGTATGGTGGAAAGAATCAGCTGACTGAGGTTCAGACAATGGTAGCAAAGGTTCCTGTAGCAAAGGGAAATACTGATGCTGTTACCATGATGAGCTATGGTTTTAATCCATATCTGTCCTCATGGAGTCCATATCATGGTGCTGTTTATGCCGTAACAGAGTCTATTGCTAAAATTACGGCAGCCGGCGGTGACTACAGTAAGATTCGTATGACATTCCAGGAGTACTTCCGCAGAATGACAGAGGATTCTCATACATGGGGACTTCCGTTTGCTTCCTTGCTTGGTGCATATGCAGCACAGATGGGATTTGGTCTTCCGTCAATTGGTGGAAAGGATTCCATGTCAGGAAGTTTTGATGAGTTAAATGTACCGCCAACACTTGTTTCCTTTGCAGTTGATGTGGCATCTGAAAATGATGTTGTAACACCAGAATTTAAGAAGGCAGGAAATAAGCTTGTTCTGTTTGCTATTGAGAAGGATGAATATGACCTTCCAAATTATGAGCAGGTGAAGAAACTGTACGGTCAGATTCACGAGGCTGTTCGTAATGGTCAGATCGTATCCTCCTATGCAATTGGCGCAGGCGGTATCGCAGAGGCAGTCAGTAAGATGGCATTTGGTAATGGCCTTGGTGCAGTTATCAATGCACAGCTTGATAAGAATCTCCTCTTTGCTCCATTATACGGAAATATTCTCGCAGAAGTTCCGGCAGAATGCATCGCAGATTTAGAGGTTCCATGTGAGGTTATCGGTGAAGTAAGTGCAGAGCCAACCTTCACTTATGGTGAAATTGTAATTTCCATGGATGAGGCTGTAAAGAGTTGGAAGTCTACTCTTGAGAAGGTATTCCCGTCTGTATCTGGAAAGGCACAGCCAAAGGTTGATACAGGTATCTACAAGGCAGATTCAATCTATGTATGCAAGAATAAGGTTGCAAAGCCAAAGGTATTTATTCCAGTATTCCCAGGAACAAACTGTGAGTATGACAGCGCAAAGGCATTTGAGCGCGCAGGCGCAGAGGCTATTGTTAAGGTTGTTCGCAACCAGACAGCAGAAGAAATTCGTGAGTCTGTTGATATCTTTACAAAGGCAATCCGCGAGTCTCAGATCATCATGTTCCCAGGCGGATTCTCAGCAGGTGATGAGCCAGATGGTTCTGCAAAGTTCTTTGCAACAGCATTTAGAAACGAGAAGCTCAAAGAAGCAGTTATGGATCTGTTAAACAACAGAGATGGTCTTGTACTTGGTATCTGCAACGGCTTCCAGACACTTGTAAAGTTAGGACTTGTTCCGTATGGTGAGATTATTGACAGCCAGCTGTCTGATTCTCCGACACTGACAACAAACACCATTGGACGTCATGTTTCCAAGATGGCATACTTAAAGGTAGTATCCAATAAGTCTCCATGGCTGGCACAGGCAACACTCGGCGGTGTTTACTGCAACCCGGTTTCTCACGGCGAGGGACGTTTCGTAGCAAGCAAGGAGTGGCTTGATAAGCTGTTCGCAAACGGACAGGTTGCAACTCAGTATGTTGATTACAATGGCAATCTTGCACAGGACGAAGAGTGGAATATGAACGGTTCCTATGCAGCAATCGAAGGTATCACAAGCCCAGATGGACGTGTATATGGAAAGATGGCACATTCAGAGCGTATCGGAGATTCTGTAGCAATCAACATCTATGGTGAGCAGGATCTGAAGCTGTTTGAGTCAGGTGTTAAGTACTTTAAGTAATTTTGGCGGCTTTATTAAAAGTATAAAAAAACGGTCATACCTAAAATGGTATGGCCGTTTTCATATGTTTAAAGCAAATAGGCGCCGACAAAAACTTCACCGGAGCCCGCTTGTAAACTTACCGGGTAGAATCTCCCGTATGAATGTCGCAGCTTTGAAGGTTCGATGGTGCCAGATAATCTGAGTCTGTCGTAGTGCCGCTTGAAAGATCATTGTCATCGATATGAAGATAAACGCGCTGCACGACTGAATCACCGGGGCAGTATTTTGTTGCGCTTTTGCCTGATTCTGTGCAGATACGAAGTGCATAGTGGCGGTCACAATAGCTTGTTGGTGCTGTGCCAGGTGCAAAATATTCTGTGTATACACAAGCGTTGCTTGAACTGCTGTTGCATACGCCGTCAACTGCAAGAAGACCAGATTTGCTGCAGATTTTTGCAGATTCTAATTCATCTGTAAAGACGAAATCTTTATTATCAAGATCAGTATGAATGCGAGCCATAATTTTCTGCCATATTGTTTTGTGGTATTCAGTTCCGTTTGAAAGTACCTTTGAGTCATCATATCCAGACCATATGCCGCAGGTGTAGTAAGGAGAGTAGCCTATGAACCATACGTCGCTTCCGCTTGTCGTTGTTCCAGACTTTCCAGCAAGTGTCATTGAATCAACTTGACAAAGTTTACCAGTTGGTGTGATTCCGTATTGATAGTAATAAGAGGAATCAGATGAAATCACATCCTCCATTGCATTTGTTAAAAGAGCAGCAGAGGAACTTTTGATAATTCTTGTCTGAGAAGGAACACTTTCAAGAAGGATATTACCCTGGCGGTCTAAAACCTTTGTGTAGTAGGTTGGCTTTTGGTAAATTCCATCATTTGCAATGGAAGCAAAGGCAGCAGTAAGCATTTCGTTTGTGACAGTATATGACTGGCTTGCGGAGGCAAGAGAGGCTGTAGATTCAAACACGTTAGCATCGCCTAAACCAAAAAGCTCTAGATAATCATAAGCAGTAGAATCAGATACAAGAGAAGTCAGGCACCTGGCACCAATGACATTCATGGAATATGTGATAGCCTGACGTATATTGTTGTAGCCAAGATACGGATTTCCCCACCAGTTTAAGACCTGCTGATTTCCGGATGAATAAGGAGCGTCATAATATGTGGAGGCAAGAGTGGCACCACACGAGTCGATAGCAGGTGCAAATGTGCTGATTATCATTGAAGCAGAACCTGGCTGCCTGTGGCAGTGCAGAGCACGATTTAAGGTGAGGCTTCCTTCTTTTTCACCGCGGCCGCCGGATATGGCAGCAACCTGACCATTTGACTGATTCATGACAACGACAGATTCCTGCGGTTCGAGAATAGGAGTAATGGTTTCGTTTGTAACTGAGTCACCAGAAATAAGCAGTGATGCTTTAAATTCACGGACAGAGCGATAAATATCTTCTTTTGAAGCATAAATATTTGCAAACGTTGCCTGTTTTTTTTCTGACTGAAAATAGCTTATCAGATCATTTTCTGTATAGGTGCTTTCAGAACCGTCTGCATGGCATACAGTAAGCGCATAATTAAGTGAATATTCTAAAAGCCTGCTTCCTGTTGAAGAGATGTAATTGTCAGCATTGTTGATCTCTTCATCGACAATAGCCTGAATGGACGGATCCATTGTTGAATAAATCTGCAGGCCGCCGCTGTAGAGAAGTTTATAAGCTTGTGAGGCAGAATAGCCAAGCTTTGACTGCAGATCATCACAAACTTGATTATATACAGCATCTGTAAAATAAGAAAAGACCGTACTGCCTGAAGTGGCATTGTCAACTGTCTGAATGCGGCTGTACACATCATCATCAAGTGCATCGTTTTTCTGATCATAAGTGATAAAATTTTGCTCATACATTTTTTCAAGAACGATCTTTCGGCGCACTGCATTTTCCTTTGGATGTGTAAGCGGATTATAGCGTGATGGGTTTGATGTGGTGGCAGCCAAAACAGTGCATTCAGATAATGTTAATTCCCATACATTTTTGCCAAAATAGCGGTGAGCAGCTGTCTGTACACCAAGACAGTTGCCGCCAAGATTAATTGTATTAAGATAGTATTCAAGAATAGTTTCTTTGCTGTCTAGCTGATCTTCTAATTTTACTGCAAGAAATTGTTCCTGAATTTTGCGGCGCAGTTTGTCAGCCATGCTTGTCTCGTAGCCGCCCTGAAGCACATTATTTTTAATAAGCTGTTGAGTGATTGTGCTGGCACCTTCAGAAAATCGTCCATTTGTAATACCGACATAAGCAGCACGCAAAATTCCTTTTAAATCAATTCCGTTATGTTCATAAAAGCGGCTGTCCTCAATTGCGATAAAAGCGTTTACAAGATCATCAGGAAGCTGGTCAAAGCTGACTTCTTCGCGGTTGCTGCCTTCCATTACAAGTGTCTGCATTAGATTGCCGTCTGCGTCGTAAATTTGAGAAGCATATCCTTGTGGCTGTACATCAAGTATATCGAGAGAGGGAGCAGCATCAATTGCCCCACGGACAAATCCAATGCCTATAGCAAAGCCGGCGAAACAAAGAATTAGAAACATTGCCAGTGCTATTTTTAAAAGAAAAATAAGATGGTGTCGTCTGGCCTGCCTTGATGTATCAAGAAGACCTGACAGCTCCTTTTTTATTGCATCATTATTAAAAATCATAAAGATTAGTGCCTTTCCGTCAAATTCATGCATAAACGCTTTCTAAGCATGGACTGACATTTATTCTTTAGTATATCAAAAAATAGAGAAAAATACCAGAAAAAAAGCAAACCTTTACAGAAGCTGCAAAATAAGATACACTAGCTACAAAGCATTTTGCAGCAGAGAAAAATAAGAAAATGCTTTTAATATATGGAAATAAAAGTATAAAGGAATAAGGTGAATAAAATGTCAGAGGCCTACAAGACAGTTTATATTGGAGATACAGCAGAAATCGTAGAGAAAAAATCACGGTTTATTGCAAATTTAGAGCATGTGGAGTCAGAGGAGGAGGCACTTGCCTATATTGAGACGATCCGCAAAAAATATTGGGATGCAAGACATAATTGCTATGCATACTGCATCGGAAAAAAACAGGAGCTAAAGCGCTGCAGTGATGACGGTGAACCTTCACAGACAGCAGGAAAGCCAATGCTTGATGTGCTGACGGGTGCAGGTCTTTGCGACACGGTTGTTGTTGTCACGCGCTATTTTGGAGGTACTCTTTTGGGAACGGGCGGCCTGGTGCGCGCTTATACGGCGGCGGCAAAGGCTGGTGTTGAAGCAAGTGAGGTTATTGAAAAAATTCCAGCTGTACAGTTTTTAGTAAAGGTGACATATAACCAGATAGGAACACTTCTTTATCTGTTGGGACAGCGAGGCTACAGCCAATTAGAAAGCGAATATGCAGAGGATGTAAGCGTGCGCTTTCTTGTACCTCTTACTGAGCGCGCATCTATGGAAAAGCAGCTTCTTGAGAGCTTTCAGGGCAGTGCTAAGACAGAGATTGAAGATTATGGGTACTACGCTAAGAATGGAAAAGAACTTCTTTTGTTTGAGGAGGAAGTGTAATGATAACATGTGCAATGTGTGATGATGAACTGCCATTTGCCGAGCAGCTTAGAAGTCTTGTAATGGCTTATGCAAAAAAAAAGCGAGTGGAGCTGCAGGCTGAAACATTTGCATCTGCGGAGGAACTTTTAGAAGAAATTGAAAACGGTGCAGGCTTTGAAATATTGTTTCTTGATATTGAGATGCGAAAAATGGATGGAATCGAACTTGGAAAAAAGCTTCGTGAGCGCTCATACCAGACACTTATTATATATGTTTCAGGTTATGACCAGTATATGCGACAGTTGTTTGAGGCAGAGCCATTTCGTTTTTTGTCAAAACCATTAAAGCAAGAGGAACTTGAGAATGTGTTAGATAAGGCGTTTGAGCGAATCAGCCGTTTTCACAGAGAGCTGTTTACGATTCGTTTTGGAAAAAACGTGGTGAATCTTCTTTGCCGAGATATTGTATATCTGGAAAGCAATAAGCGAAAGGTAATTGTTCATACTGTGCGTGGAGAATACGAGTATTACCATAAGCTTGATGAGGCTGAGGAAGAGCTTTTAGCAATCAGTGCAGATTTTGTACGGATTCACAAGGCGTATCTTGTGAATATGGAGCACGTTGAGGCCTTTCAGTATGAAAAGCTTGCACTTAGAGATGGCACGATTTTAAGTATAAGTGAGGCACACCGCGCTAATGTGCGCAGCCGCTTCTGGGAATGGGGTTCTGAGTAAGAACAAACATTGAGAGGGATCGAAACATGACAGATTTATTGCTTGTATTATTGATCAATTTTTTTGCATTATATACGACATCACAATATCTTGCAGTTTTGAAAAAAGAAGAACAGAAAAAAACTTGGCGCTGCCTTTTGCCGCATTTCCTTTTATGGTGTGTGTTAAATACGTGCTGTTTGATTCTGATTCGCACAAAAGGAGTTCTAAGCTTATTTAGCGCAGCGGTTGCTGCGATTATTTTGCTGTTCGAGACAATTTTTGCGTTTCAAAAGGAAGAAGCATGGAAGGAAAAGACAAGGCGAAGGGAATATATGACGAGCCGTCAGCTTCAGTACTATGCAAAGCAGTATGAGGCTCTTTCTCATTTTCAGGAAACAATGCGAAAGGAGCGCCATGAGCGAAAAAACCGCAATATGGAGCTTTTGATGCTTGCCCAAAAAGGAGCTTTCGATGCTTTAATCTGCCGCTTGAACGAGGAGCAGATCCTTATGACACCGCACTCATCAACAACAGGAAATAGAACTGTAGATGCGGTGCTTGACTTTGAAAAGGCAGTGGCAAGAGAAAAGAAGATTGAAGTGGAGGAATCTATTTCCATTCCAAGAGAAATGGAGGTGGCAGATTCTGTCTTATGCGGTGTTCTTGGAAATGCGCTTGACAATGCAATTGAGGCATGCGACAGAGTTAGTGAGAAGGAACGTCTTGTGAAGATTTTTATGAAGGTTGAGCGAAAAAATCTTTTTATTGAAATTAAAAATCGCTATGATGGCACCATTTTTAAAGCACAGGATGGACGTCTTATAAGCCGCAAAGAAAATCCACAGGAGCATGGAATGGGGCTTCGCATCATGCATGAACTTTTAGAGCATGCAGACGGAAATGTTGAAACAATGTGGGACGAGCATGTATTTACACTAAGAGTGATGATTTATCATGTGATTTAAAATTTAAGGGTTACAAAAATATCTGGCAAAAATGACAGTCGGAAAAATACTAATCATTTTTGTGGTAGCATAAGAAAAACTAAGATGAAAGGAGGATTAGATGTGGACAGTATCGAAGTTTATGTCTGGCTCATCGTATTTATCGTATTGACAGCGATTGAGATGGCAACATTTCAGCTTGTAACCATTTGGTTTGCTGTCGGTGCCGTTGCAGCATTTATTACTTCACTGTTTTCGACATCGTTAGAAATTCAGCTTATTGTTTTTTTAGCTGTGTCGATGTTGTTATTGATTTTGGTTCGTCCCATTGCCGGACGCTTTCTTCAGACAAAGACGGTCAAGACAAATGTCGATAGTTTAATTGGAGATTATGCGACGGTTACGGCTCGAATACATAATCAGGAAGGCTTTGGAAAAGCTGTAATTCGTGGCCAGGAGTGGACAGCAGCTGCCGAGAAGGATGATGAAATCATCGAAGCAGGCAGCCGTGTTGTTGTCACAGGCATACGTGGTGTCAAACTGATCGTTGCAAAGATTGAGCCGTCAAGGACAGCACAGGAAAACAGTTAAAAGAATAAGCAGTATATCATTTAAGAGAAAAGGAGTGTATGAGTATGTTAGCAGCATCTATTCTTAGTCCTCAATTTATTGCAGGCGTTATTATTGTCATTGTTATTTTATGTATCATTGGTTCATGTATCCGCATTGTGCCACAGGCACATGCTGTTATCGTAGAGCGTCTTGGCGGTTATCTTACGACATGGTCAGTTGGTGTTCATATCAAGATGCCATTTGTTGATCACGTTGCAAGAAATGTTATTTTAAAGGAACAGGTTGTAGATTTTGATCCTCAGCCGGTTATTACAAAAGATAATGTTACAATGCTTATTGATACAGTTGTATTTTATCAGATTACAGATCCGAAGCTTTATGCGTATGGTGTAGAAAATCCGCTGATGGCAATTGAAAATCTGACAGCAACCACATTGAGAAATATTATTGGTGAAATGGAGCTTGATGAGACACTGACCTCTCGCGAGACAATCAATACTAAGATGAGAAGCAGTCTTGATGAGGCAACAGATCCGTGGGGAATTAAGGTAAACCGTGTTGAGCTTAAGAATATCGCACCGCCGTCTGACATCCAAAATTCTATGGAAAAGCAGGCAAAGGCAGAGCGTGACAAGCGTGCAGCGATCCTTAGTGCAGAAGGTGAAAAGCAGTCTGCAATTCTTCGCGCAGAAGGTAAGAAGCAGTCTGCAATCCTTGATGCAGAGGCTGAAAAGCAGGCAGCAATTCTTCGTGCAGAGGCAAAGAAAGAGGCAATGCTTCGTGAGGCAGAAGGTGAAGCAGAGGCAATTCGCCGCGTTTCTCAGGCGAAGGCTGATGGAATTGCTTATATTAAGGAAGCAAAGGCTGATGCAGCCGTTCTTCAGATTAAGAGTATGGAGGCTTTTGAGAAGGCAGCTGACGGTAAAGCAACAAAGATCATTGTGCCGTCAAATCTGGCTTCGATTGCAGGAACATTGACTGCACTTTCTGAAACTGTGCAAAAGGATGCACCAGAATCTTGAAAACTACTTGCAAAATGAATATTATCTGTGCTACAATAAGAGAGTTGCCAACCGGCAGCTCTCTTTTGCTGATGAAAAGTTTAAAAAGACAGATGCTGGTTTGGGGGGATTTGTGTAACTGAATTAAGTTTTTAGCATTAAGAGGAGTTTTTTCTATATGAAAACAAAGAGAGAGACAGTAAGAAACGTAGCGATTATTGCGCATGTTGACCACGGTAAAACGACACTGGTAGATGAGCTGTTAAAGCAAAGCGGAGTATTTCGTGAGAATCAGGAAGTTCAGGAGCGTGTCATGGACTCTAATGATATCGAAAGAGAAAGAGGCATCACTATCCTGTCCAAGAATACTGCAGTTACTTATAAAGACTGCAAGATCAATATCATCGATACACCAGGACATGCGGATTTCGGTGGCGAGGTAGAGCGTGTACTGAAAATGGTAAATGGTGTTATTCTTGTTGTTGACGCATTTGAGGGACCAATGCCGCAGACAAAGTTCGTTTTAAGCAAGGCACTTGAGCTTGACCTGTCTGTTATTGTATGTATCAATAAGATTGACCGTCCGGAGGCAAGACCGGCGGAAGTTGTAGATGAAGTATTAGAGCTTTTGATGGATCTTGATGCAAGTGATGAGCAGTTAGACTGTCCATTCTTGTATGCATCTGCAAAGGCTGGCTTTGCAGTTAGAAATTTAGATGATCCTAGAGAGAATATGGTTCCATTGTTTGAAACCATTATTGAGCATATTCCGGCACCGGAAGGTGATCCAGAGGCACCGACTCAGATTTTGATCAGCACCATCGATTATAATGAATATGTAGGTCGTATTGGTGTTGGTAAGGTTGACAATGGTTTTGTAAAGGTAAATCAGGACTGTGTTATTGTAAATCATCATGATCCGAGTATGAAGCGCCGCGTAAAAATCAGTAAGCTGTATGAGTTTGATGGCCTGAATAAGGTAGAGGTACAGCGTGCTGATATCGGTTCCATTGTTGCAATTTCTGGTATTAGCGATATTCATATCGGTGATACGATTTGTTCACCGGAGAATCCGGTAGCGATTCCGTTCCAGAAGATTTCTGAGCCGACTATCGCAATGAACTTTATGGTAAATGATAGTCCTCTTGCTGGTCAGGAAGGAAAGTTTGTTACTTCAAGACATTTAAGAGAGAGACTGTTCCGCGAGCTGAACACAGACGTTTCCCTGCGCGTTGAGGAGACTGACAACATGGATAGCTTTAAGGTATCCGGAAGAGGTGAGCTTCATCTTTCAGTTCTTGTTGAGAACATGCGCCGTGAGGGATACGAGTTTGCAGTCAGCAAGGCAGAGGTTTTAACAAAGAGAGATGAGAGAAATCGTCTTTTAGAGCCAATGGAGCTTGTTTATATTGATGTTCCAGAGGAGTTTTCCGGTACTGTTATCCAGAAGCTTTCCAGCCGTAAGGGTGAACTTCACGGAATGGGAACAGCACAGGGCGGCTATACAAGACTGGAGTTTTCTATCCCATCAAGAGGTCTGATTGGATTCAGAGGTGAATTCATGACTGATACAAAGGGAAATGGTATCATCAATACTATCTTTGATGGTTATGAGGAGTACAAGGGCGATATCCAGTATCGTAAGCAGGGTTCTATTATTGCATTTGAGGATGGCGAGAGTATCACTTATGGTCTTTACAATGCACAGGAAAGAGGTGTATTGTTTATTGGACCTGGTGAGAAGGTTTACTCTGGTATGGTTGTTGGTCAGACTGGTAAGGCAGAGGACGTAGAAGTTAATGTCTGCAAGACAAAGCATTTGTCCAACACCCGTTCTTCAGGTTCTGATGATGCACTTCGCCTTGTTCCAAAGAAGGTGATGAGCCTTGAGCAGTGTATGGATTTCATTGATACTGATGAGTTACTTGAGGTAACACCAAAGAACCTTCGTATCAGAAAGAAGATTCTTGATCCAACACTTCGTAAACGTGCAGCACTGCGTAAGCAGCAGTAAGCATATAAATAAAGAATGTGTGCGGCGCGTATGCGCCGTGCAGCAAAGGAGGATTTTTATGGAGTTAAGAACTGCTGTAAGTCCAAGAGATGTCAAGACTTATACCACACAGAGGCTCAGAGAGGAATTTCTGATTCAGGGACTGTTTGTACCAGGCGAAATCAAGCTGGTATATAGCCACATCGATCGTATTATCACAGGAAGTGCAACACCGGCAGAGAGTGCACTTGAGTTGACCGCAGGAGATGAGCTTCGTGCAAAGTACTTCTGTGAGAGAAGAGAGCTTGGTGTAATTAACATCGGCGGCAAGGGAACTATCACTGTTGATGGAAAGGTATATACCGTTGACTATAAGGAAGGTATGTACATCGGAATGGGAACACAGAAGATCGTATTCGAGAGTGCTGATGCTTCTAATCCGGCAAAATTCTATTTAAACAGTGCTCCGGCACATCGTACCTGCCCAACTGTTTTAATCAAGCCAGAGGGTACACCAGAGGAAGGTGTTGTCATCGTTAAGGATGAGAACAAGGTAGAGCTTGGTTCACTTGAGCTTTCAAATCATCGTACAATCTGCAAGTATATCCTTCCAGGTCAGGTAGAGAGCTGTCAGCTTGAAATGGGTATGACAAAGCTTGAGCCAGGCAGCGTATGGAACACAATGCCATGTCATACACATGACAGACGTATGGAGGTTTATCTGTACTTTGATATTCCAGAAGATGCATTTGTTATGCATTACATGGGAGAACCGCAGGAGACTCGTCATATCGTTATGAGAAACGAGGAAGCTGTTATTTCTCCAAGTTGGTCTATTCACAGTGGTTCAGGTTCTCAGGCATACACATTTATCTGGGGTATGGTTGGCGAGAATCAGGATTTCGATGATATGGACGGTATTGCAAATCAGGATATCATGTAATCAAGACATTATTTTCCGCTCCGGCATTTGCCGGGGCGGTTTTTTTTGTTCATGCAGTTTTGTTCACATCTTTGCCATATTTATTTGATAAAATGTTTACAAACGCGAATTATGCTGACAAAGAAAGGATGGAATACGCAATGGAAAAGATAAAAGTATTGGTAGTAGATGATGAGAGCAGAATGAGAAAGCTTGTAAGTGACTTTTTGACAAGAGACGGCTATGAAGTCATCGAGGCTGGAGATGGAGAGGAAGCAGTAGAGATTTTTTTCCAGAATAAGGATATTGCAGTAATCCTTCTTGATGTTATGATGCCAAAGATGAATGGTTGGCAGGTGTTAAAGACAATCCGCGAATATTCGCAGGTACCTGTTATTATGCTGACTGCAAAGGGTGAGGAACAGGATGAGCTGCATGGCTTTGATCTTGGTGTAGATGAGTATATAAGCAAGCCATTTAGTCCTAAGATTTTAGTAGCAAGAGTCGGAGCTGTATTAAAGAGAAGCAATCAGGTAAAATCAAGCAAGTTAGAGTGCGGCGGAATAGTGATAGATAAAGCAGCACATCAGGTAACAATAGATGGCAAGGAAATTGAGCTTAGTTTCAAAGAATTTGAACTTTTGACGTATTTTATGGAAAACAGAGGATTGGCACTGTCAAGAGAAAAAATTTTAAATAATGTTTGGAATTATGATTATTTTGGCGATGCCAGAACAATTGATACTCACGTAAAGAAATTAAGAAGCAAGATGGGTGAGAAGGGCGAATATATTCATACCATCTGGGGCATGGGCTACAAATTTGAGGTAGAATGATGAAATCATCCATAAGAACACAGATTATGACTGCCTTTGTTGCAATTCTTACATTGACAATGGTGTTGTGTATAGGGTTAAATAACGGACTGCTGAAGGATTTTTATTATCAGAAGAAGCAGGAAAAGGTTGTTCATTATTATCAAAAGCTTGATCAGCTGACTAATAATAAAAGTGAAAATGATAGTAAAGTCAGCGCAGTTTTGATTAGCATGCGTGATGCAGATAATATTTCTTTTATTCAGACAACATCAGACTGGTCACTAGATGAAGTGAGTGCAAACTGTGTATCTAACATGCAGGCGAGCGAACTTCGTCATCGTCTTATGCAGTATATTTTGGTATGGGACCGCATGGACACAGTCACAACATTAAAGCAAGGGGAACGATATAAAATTTTAAAATATTATGATCCTATTGAAGGAACCTCCTATATGGACTGTTATGGTTCTTTGAGCAATGGAACCTTCTTTTTAATGTCTACGCCGTTAGAAGCTGTGCAGGACAGTGCACAGATTTCCAATCAATTTTTTATGTTCACCTGCTTAGGAGGAATGCTGCTTGCACTTATTGTCATCAGTGTGATATCTAATCGTCTGACAAGACCGCTTCTGCAGCTTGCTGAGATTGCAGATCATATGGCAAATCTTGATTTTACGAGCAAATATACGGGCGATCTGAATAATGAAATTGGTCTTTTGGGAAACAGCATGAACTCAATGTCAGAGCAGTTAGAGAGTACAATTAATCAGCTGCAGACAGCAAATGAACAGTTAAAAAAGGATATTGATGAAAAAATCCAGATTGACGAAGTGCGAAAAGAATTTTTGTCAAATGTTTCGCATGAGTTAAAGACGCCAATTGCATTGATCCAGGGTTATGCGGAAGGTCTTCAGGAAGGAATCAGTGACGATCCAGAAAGCCGTGCTTTTTATTGTGATGTAATTGTCGATGAAGCAAAAAAAATGAACCGCATGGTGCGAAAGCTTCTTACACTCAATCATCTTGAATTTGGACAGGATGCACTCACAGAAGAACCATTTGATATCTGTGAAATGCTTACAACGCTTCTCAATTCAAGTGCACTGGAAATGCAAAAGAAGGAAATTAAGGTGATAAAACAGTATCCTGCTTCCTGTATGGTGATTGGTGATGAATTTAAAATTGAGGAAGTTTGTACTAATTATATAAGCAATGCAATGAACCATGTAAATGGAGACATGCGTATTTGTGTGACGCTAGAGGAACAAGAGGATACTGTAAAGATAACGGTAGCCAATACGGGCGATCCTATTCCAGAAGATTCCCTTGATAAAGTATGGATCAAGTTTTATAAGGTCGATAAAGCAAGAACAAGAGAATATGGAGGAAGCGGTATCGGTCTTTCTATTGTAAAAGCCATTATGGATGCTCATAAGCAGCCGTTTGGTGTATATAATACAGCAGAAGGCGTTGCATTCTGGTTTTGCTTAAAAAAAGCGCCAAAAGAAGAAACAGATGTACAGGAGAATGAGAATGACACAGGAAGTATGGAATAAGATAATAAACAGTGAAATGCTGTTAATCGGAATCGGCACACAGCTGTCAGTGAAAGAGGATAATGAAAAACAAATTGACGAGGTATATGATACGCTGGCAAAGCTGGCAAAAGGAAGAAATTGTTTTGTAATTACCTCAAATACGGATCAAAAGTTGTTAGATGGGCGAATTTCTAAGTTTTTGACGGCAGCACCGAAGGTGGAAGGACAAGAAAAGCAGTGGGAAGCCTATATGAACTGGCTTAGCTGCTCATTGACGCATGAACTTACGATTTTAGAGCTTGGTGAGGGCTTTGCTGATCCGATGGTTATGCGCTGGCCATTTGAGAAAGTGCTGTCCATGCATCAGAAGGCAACGCTGATTCGTGTACATCCGATGCTGTATCAGGTGCCGGCCGATTTAAATGGCAGAGGTATTGGTGTGAAGGAAAATTGCATCCAATTTGTAAAAGAAATAGCAGAACAGTTGTCACATGAATAATCATATGATATAATCAAGCTGTTTTTAAACACATGAATCAGGGGGTGGCACGTTGATAGCGATTATTGATTATGATGCAGGAAACATTAAAAGTGTAGAAAAGGCACTTCTGTCAATGGGAGAGACACCTGTTTTGACAAGAGATCCTGAGGTAATTCTTCAGTCAGATCATATTATCTTGCCGGGAGTGGGATCATTTGGAGATGCGATGGAAAACTTAAATAAGTTTGGATTAATTAATGTTATCCATGAGGCAATAAACAGAAAAATTCCATTTTTAGGTATCTGTCTGGGTATGCAGCTTCTTTTTGAGAGCAGTGAGGAGACACCAGGCGTAGCTGGTCTTGGTATTCTTAAGGGAAAGATTGTGCGCATTCCAGAAGGTCCGGGTCTTAAAATTCCACATATGGGATGGAACTCCCTGAATGTACGCGAGGGAGCGTCATTATTTAAGGGATTGGAAAAGGAACCTTATGTGTATTTTGTGCATTCGTATTATCTGCAGGCCAAAGACCCAAAAATCGTAGCAGCAACAGCAGAATATGGTGTTACTATCCACGCATCGGTAGAAAAAGAAAATGTTTTTGCATGTCAGTTTCACCCAGAGAAGAGTTCAAAAACAGGGCTTGCGATTCTTAAAAATTTCTTGGCGCAAAGGAGGGAAGGCTAATGTTTACAAAGCGAATTATTCCTTGCCTGGATGTACATAACGGACGAGTTGTAAAGGGTGTTAATTTTGTGAATTTAAAGGATGCCGGAGATCCAGTTGAGATAGCGGCAGCTTATGATGCACTAGGTGCAGATGAGCTGGTATTTCTTGATATTACAGCGTCAAGTGATTCCAGAAACATTGTGGTTGATATGGTGCGCAGGGTAGCACAGAAGGTATTTATTCCATTTACTGTAGGCGGCGGAATCCGTACAGTAGAGGATTTTCGTATGCTTCTTCGTGAGGGCGCAGACAAAATATCAATCAATTCATCTGCTATCAATACACCGCAGCTTATAAGTGATGCAGCTGATAAATTTGGAAGTCAGTGTGTAGTTGTGGCGATTGATGCAAAAAAAAGAGCAGATGGCAGCGGATGGAATGTTTATAAAAACGGAGGCCGTATTGATACTGGACTTGATGCAGTAGAGTGGGCAGCAAAGGCTGTAAGAATGGGTGCAGGAGAAATTCTTCTAACAAGTATGGACTGCGACGGTATGAAGACAGGCTACGACATTGCGCTGACAAGACAAGTATCAGAGGCGGTTAGTGTTCCAGTCATTGCATCTGGCGGTGCAGGAACGAAGGAACATTTTTATCAGGCGCTCACAGATGGAAAGGCAGATGCCGCGCTTGCGGCAAGTTTGTTCCATTATAAGGAGCTTGAGATTGCAGATTTAAAACGATATTTGAAGGAACGCGGCATCAGCGTGCGTATCAATTGATTTGTGGAGGAAAACAATGGGGGCAATTGCAAATGACTGGCTTGTGCCGCTTAGCGCAGAGTTTAAAAAGCCATACTATGCCAGTCTCTATAAAAAAGTAGTCGAAGAGTATACCACACATGTGGTGTATCCGCCATCCGATGAGATCTTTACTGCGTTTAATTTAACGCCGCTCTCCAAAGTAAAGGTAGTCATTCTCGGACAGGATCCGTATCATGAGCCAGGTCAGGCACATGGTCTGTCTTTCTCTGTAAAGCCGGGCGTAGAAATTCCGCCTTCTCTGGTCAACATTTATAAAGAACTGCACGAAGACTTAGGCTGCTATATTCCAGACAATGGATATCTGGTAAAATGGGCAAAGCAGGGTGTTTTGATGTTAAATACTCTTTTAACAGTCCGCGCACATCAGGCGTTCTCACATAAGGGGATTGGTTGGGAGCAGTTTACAGATGCTGCTATTGAAGCACTTGCCAGACAGGATCGCCCGATGGTGTTTATTTTGTGGGGCAGACCGGCACAGTCAAAAAAGCCGATGATTTACAATTCAAAGCATCTGATCATTGAATCAGCGCATCCGAGTCCGCTGTCTGCATACCGAGGATTTTTTGGAAGCAGACCATTTAGCCGTACAAATGAGTACTTAAAAGAAAATGGTCTTGCGCCAATTGACTGGCAGATTGAAAATCGTATGTAAAGAGGGAATAACAGAAAGGAAAATCAAAAAATGAATATTATTGAGTGGCTGAGAGTCATTTTTCTTGGCATTGTAGAGGGAATTACCGAGTGGCTTCCTGTCAGCAGTACCGGACATCTGATTTTGGTAGATGCCTTCTGGAAGACAAGTGCACCAGAGGTGTTTACTGCTGAATTTACAGAAATGTTTGATGTTGTTATACAGCTTGGTGCGATCCTAGCGGTTGTCACGGTGTTCTTTTATAAGCTGAATCCATTTTCGGCCAGAAAGACAAAAGAGCAGAAGCACAATACTATTGAACTGTGGAAGAAGGTAATTATTGGCTGTATCCCTGCTGGTGTGATTGGTATATTGTTCAATGATCTTATTGATAAATACCTGATGAATTGGCTTGTAGTAGCAATTATGCTTATTGTAGTCGGAATTGCGTTTATTGCAATCGAGATGAGAAATCAAAAGGTCCGTCCATCAATTGTAAAGTTTACACAGCTTAGCTATAAGACAGCATTTATTATAGGTGTATTCCAGTTATTGTCATTGATCCCGGGAACTTCTCGTTCAGGAATCACGATCATCGGCGGTATGCTGTTTGGATGTTCTCGCTTTATTGCAGCAGAGTATACCTTCTATCTGGCAATTCCTGTTATGTTTGGTGCTAGCGGTCTGAAGCTTGTTAAGTTCCTTGTAAAGGGCGGCGGTTTTTCAGCAGAGCAGTTCTTTGTTGTTTTGTTGGCAATGGTTGTTTCTTATGGCGTTTCTATGATTGTAATTAAGTTCTTAATGCAGTATATCAAGCGTCACAATTTCAACAGCTTTGCGCTTTATCGTATAGCACTTGGTATTATCGTTTTAATTGTTGGTTTTGCAGTTGGCCTGTAATTGACACAGAAGATTGTAACAAAAGAACGAAAAAACACGAATACTCCCACAAAGTAAACTATTGGTTGCTTTGTGGGAGTATTTTTTGGCTTTTAGACACAAAAAGGCACCTACAAAAAGTTTTTTGATTTTTTTTGAAAAAAGTGTTGACAAATCATTGCCCATGTGATAATATATATATCGTCAGGTGAGTAACAGAGAAAACAAAGAAACAACAAATGAAGTTGCTCAACAGACAAAAACAAAATATGCAGTTGTGGCGGAATTGGCATACGCGCAAGACTAAGGATCTTGTGAGCCTAGCTCGTACGGGTTCAAGTCCCGTCAACTGCATTTTTCTAATGCATATCATTAGAAAAACAAAATTGAATATGCAGTTGTGGCGGAATTGGCATACGCGCATGATTCAGGTTCATGTCCATGTACTTGGGTAGGGGTTCAAGTCCCCTCAACTGCATTACAAGCCAAGAGAGAAGATGAAAATCTTCTCTTTTTTGTATTATCGCAAAGCTGCCTCTAGGCAAAGAGCTCCCCAACCTGTGCGAGGATTAGGTACGGGATAGCCTGGAAGTTCTTTTGCACCTGCAATCAGCCATGCCTTTAATTGTTCTCCATATAAAAATAAATTGTTTCTTTTTACAATTCCCCATTCCATTAAAAGAGCAGCACTGCCTGTGACAAATGGTGCAGCAAAGGATGTACCAGATACGGTTTGATATCCGCCAGGAAATGAAGGTACTATGACAGAAACACCGGGAGCGACAAGATCAGGCTTTGTTAAAAGATTTGGCATTGAAGCAGCTCCGCGCCCTGAAAAATCTGCTGGAGTATTCGTTTTTGCATCATAGGCTCCTACAGTAATAACTGAATTAGCAGAAGATGGTACTGTGAGTGTATTATATGGATCGGGAGAAAGAAAACGTGTAGCACCATTTAAGCTAGAGGCAGCAGGAAGCCACATCTCGAATGTACCATTTTTTATTGAAATTGGTTCAATGATAAGACTCCACACACCAGAAGTTAAATAAAAGCTGTCAGCTATTGGAAAAAACTCAAAATAATATTCCTGCAGACGCTGAAACGGAGAAGGTGCACTATTATAAAAAGCTATTTGTGTTTGATCCAGCACTTCGATATTTGTTCCAAATTTGTCAGAAAGCGTGTATTCTATTCCAGAAGGCGCTCTTAGTCTAATACGCACAGCATCTGCGTAATCTTTCCATAGCTGCATATTAAGAGAAGTCTGACGTTCCGAAATAGAAAAATCAACATTTACTGTCTGATCAAGAAAACCCAAGGTATGTATTGGAGAGGCACCTTCATTTCCAGATGCAGCAACTATGCTGATGCGGCCAAGCAGTGATACACGGTTTAGATAAAGTTCAGAAAGTGAGTTTCCTGTATGTGAACCGTAATTATTTCCAAAGCTTATATTTAGTACGAGCGGACGATTAAATTTTAATGCCTTTCTTATGCAGTAATCAATTCCACTAATTAATTCTGTAGTTCTAGGGTACAGCCCTTTATTTTTTCGCATTTTCACTACAATTAGTTCAGTCTCAGGTGCAATACCGCGATAGCGTCCTTTAGAAGCATTGCCATTACCGCAGGCAATCCCAGCTGCAGCAGTACCGTGTCCAGACTCATCTTTTGACAAAGTTTTCCCAGCCCGCAGTGCCTCATTAATTTGTTCATTATTATATTCTGTGCCAAACAGATATCCATCTGGTGGATCTTCATCTCTAGTTTGATCCCACAAAAATAAAACGCGGCTGTTTCCATTTGAATCTTGAAAATCTGGGTGTGTCAGATCAATGCCGGAATCCACAAAACCAACTAAAACTCCATTTCCAGTCAGTGAAAGTGGCGGTAGTGTTACCTGTGTAATACAGGACGAGCGTTTTCCAGAAAGAATTTCAAAAGAAATATAGTGCGGCATCTCTATATAAAGAATTTGCGGCAGTGCGCTAACTGTTGGAATTAGTGACGGCGGCAGCCTAAGCAGTGCAAAATTTTCAAGAAGCATTGAGACCTCGATTTGAGGGTACTGTTTTGTTAGAAAAGACAAGTCTTGTGATGCCAGCACTAATATTTCCCATACACTGCCAGTCAAAACAGCAGACAAAGACGTCGACTTTTCATGTAAGCTTTCAGGCAGCGACAAAGATAAATTTAAAGCGGCATCTGCTTTGGGGTTATTCATATATTTTCTCCTTAAATTTTTGATTTTTTAGAATGAAAAGTTATATTTCTGCATATATATTTACGATGTTACACCGAAGGGCTTTAGTTAAAGGGCCGTTATAAGCTATCTAACCCTTCCTTGAATTTTTGTATAAAATATGGTATGATGCAACAGGACTTAAAAGTACAAAAACAGGGAAAGAAAGGAGCGGCGCTCATGCGGTATTCAGATGAAGTGATAGAGGAAGTACGTGCAAGAAATGACGTAGTAGATGTGATCGGAGGATATATTCATCTGCAGAAAAAAGGAAGCAACTATTTTGGACTGTGTCCGTTTCACAATGAAAAGTCACCGTCATTTTCAGTGTCACCACAGAAACAGATGTATTATTGCTTTGGATGTGGAAAAGGCGGAAATGTTATCACGTTTGTCATGGACTATGAAAATGAAAGTTTTCAGGAGGCAGTTGCGTCGCTGGCAGAAAGAGCTGGAATCGAGCTGCCGCAAGAGGAAGAAAGCGAAGAGAGCAGAAGGCAGGCAGATTATAGAAGTATTTTATTTGCCATACAAAAAGAAGCAGCACGTTATTTTTACCATCAGCTTATGAGCGAAAATGGAAAACGAGGCTATCTTTATCTTCGAGGCAGAGGACTTTCTGATGAGACAATCAAAAATTTTGGCCTTGGATATGCAAATCAATACCCAGACGATTTATATCGCTTTTTGCGGCAGAAGGGGTTTTCGGATGCACAGCTTAAAGATTCTGGTCTTGTAAAGATTGATGAGAGAGGCTGTTATGATAAATTCTGGAATCGTGTTATGTTTCCTATTATGGATATAAATAACAAGGTGATAGGCTTTGGTGGTCGTGTTATGGGAGAGGGAGAACCAAAATATTTAAATTCCCCTGAGACACCGATTTTTGAAAAAAACAGAAATCTTTACGGCATGCATGTTGCAAAGAGAAACAGAAAATCATATTTTCTGATTTGCGAAGGATACATGGATGTCATCAGTCTCCACCAGGCAGGATTTACAAATGCAGTTGCGTCACTTGGAACTGCATTTACAGTACAGCATGGTCTGCTGCTTAAGCGCTATACAAAGGAAGTTGTGCTTACATTTGACAGCGACGGTGCAGGTATCAAGGCAGCACTTCGTGCGATACCGATTCTAAAAGAAGCTGGACTGTCAGCTCGCGTGCTGACGATGAAACCATATAAGGATCCTGATGAATTTATTAAAAATATGGGAGCTGAGGCATATCAAAAGCGCATTGATGAAGCAATCCCCTCCTTCATGTTTGAAATTCAGGTGCTGCGAGATGGCTATGATTTTTCAGATCCAAGCAAAAAAACAGAATTTTTCGAGGAAGCAGCGAACAAGCTTCGCACGTTTGAGGATGTGCTTGAACGAAATAATTATATAGAGGCAGTATCTAGAACATACGGCATAGATTATCAAATTTTAAAACAGAAGGTGGAGGAACATGCCTACAAAGCACCTCAGGCTATGCAGCAGGAAAGAAAGCAGGTACAGAAAAAAAGAGAAAAGGATGAGGGGTTAAAGGCGGCACAAAGACTTCTTTTAACATGGCTTAGCGATCATCCTGGACAGCTTAATCAGCTGGCAGATATTATTATGCCAGAAGATTTTTCTGATTCTCTTTATCAAGAGGTGGCTCGCCTTTTATACAAGCAGATCGAGCAGGGAAAAGGAAATCCGGCAGAGTTGTTAACAAATTTTATTGAAGATGAAAGTCAGTATCAGGAAGTGGCTAAAATCTTTAATGGTGAACTTGTTCAGGAGACATCCGGATCAGAAAAAACAAGAGGAATACGCGAATGTGTGATTCGTTTAAAGCGTCACAGCCTGCAAAAGGAAGCCGACACGACAGATGATATAAAGAGGCTTCAGGAGGTAATGGAAGCGTTAAAAGGATTGGATCATTTGAATATATCTTTTTAATAAGGCAACAATATAGTCAGATATCATAACAAGTAAAACAAAAAAGCCTGCGGGCAGAATGAAGGCAGACATGAAAATGAAGGCAGACATTGAAATGAAAAAGTTAGAATCTGACAAAAGAGTAATGGAATTGATTCATCTGGGAAAGACGCAGGGAGGTTTTGTGGCACTTTCTCAGATTGAGGAAAAATTTCCGGAAGCCATGCGTACAGAGAAGGGATTAGATCATGTGACAGAACTTCTTGGACGCAGCCTGATCTCAATTGGTCAGGAGGAAGAAGAGGATATAGATACGCAAGAAAGCACTTATTACGATGAGGATGAGCCGATAAAGCTTTATATGAAGGATATTGGTAAGGTGCCGTTATTAGATGCAGAGGAAGAGACAAAGCTTGCAAAGCAGGCTTCTCTAGGAGATGAAGAGGCACGAAGAAGGCTTGCAGAGGCTAACCTTCGCCTTGTCGTCAGTGTGGCCAAGCATTATAATGGATGTGGGCTCGCACTTCTTGATCTGATCCAAGAGGGAAATCTTGGCTTGATGAAAGCAGTTGAAAAATTTGATTACACAAAAGGTTATAAATTTTCAACATATGCTACCTGGTGGATTCGTCAGGCAGTTACGCGTGCAATTGCCGATCAGTCAAGAACGATCAGGATTCCAGTCCATATGGTAGAAAACATGAACCGCATCATACGAAAGTCGCGAAGTATGGTGCAGGAGCTTGGAAGAGAGCCCAGCATTAAAGAGGTTGCACAAGCACTCGATCTTCCTGTGGAAAAGGTTAGTGATGCTATTAGGATGAATATGGAGCCAGTGTCTCTTGAAATGCCAATTGGAGAAGAGGAAGAAACACATCTAGGTGATTTTATTCAGGACTGTGGTTCAATGATTCCACTTGAAGAGACAACACGTGTTTTATTAAATGAGCAGCTTTCTGAAGCACTTAGCACACTTACACGCAGAGAGGAGGAGGTGCTTCGTCTTCGCTATGGACTGACAGATGGCAGGGCAAGAACACTTGAGGAGGTCGGTCAGATCTTTCATGTGACAAGAGAACGTATTCGTCAAATTGAGGCAAAGGCGCTTAGGAAACTAAAGCATCCTACAAGAAGTCGTAAATTAAGGGATTATTTAGAGTGATTTGTAAAGAAATATAATATGAAATACAATATAGAGAGGAAATAAAATATACGTATGAAATTATCAAAGAGATTGGAAACAGTTGCATCCATGGTGACAAAGGGAAACCGCGCTGCGGATGTTGGCTGTGACCATGGTTTTGTCCCGATTTTTCTTGTAGAGTCGGGTATATCACCTTTGGCTGTTGCGGCAGATGTGCGTCCAGGTCCGCTTTCGCGCGCAAAGGAGCATATAAAAGAGCATAGATTAGAAGAAAAAATACAGACAAGGCTGTCTGATGGATTGGCAAATATAAAGCCAGGTGAGGCAGATTCATTAATTATGTCGGGAATTGGCGGCATTTTGATGATGCGTCTGCTGCAGGATGAGGAGCATACAGCAAAAAGCTTTAAAGAATTGATTTTGTCACCGCAGTCAGAGCTTTTTGATGTGCGTCGCTATCTTGTATCAAACGGTTATTTGATTGAGTATGAGCATATGCTTTGTGATGAGGGAAAATATTATTTTATTTTTCATGTTCTTGTAAAAAAAGATGAAAGAGAGTGGTCAGAGGAAGAGTATCGTTATGGAAAAGATATCTGTAAGGACGATATGAAGACATTTTTGGCATATCTTGAAAAGGAAGAAAGACAATATGAGCAGATCCTTGAGAAAATGAAGCAGGCACCAGAAAACGATCGTGCCGCGCAGCGAATTGCACAGCTGCATCAGGATATCACCTGTCTGAAAAAGCGCAGACAGTTAGTATACGATTGTGGTTGCTTCGCATAGTTTTGATCAGTTACAAATTTAAGAAAGGCGGATGATACATATATGAAATGCAGTGATATTGAAAAACAGCTGGAACTTTTTATTCCAAAAGGATTGGCACAGACTGATAAAAAAGAAAATACGGGATTAATAGTAGGCAGAAGTGATAAAAATGTTTCAACGATTATAGTTGCTTATCGCATTGATCAGGAAACAATAGATTACGCTGTGTCTGCACAGGCAGATATGATTATTTCTTACGAGCCAATAATTGAGGAGCCTATTTTAACAATTGGAAGCACCAATTATCAGGGCCGCCTTTTACTGCAGCTGCTGCGCCATGATATTGCATGTTACGCGACAGGAAGCAGTTTTGATAAATGTAAGGGAGGCAGTGCTGATTGGCTTGCCTCAAGATTAGAACTTTCTGGTGTGTACATCACTGAGCCGCAGGCATCATATGCAGGAATGGAAGATACAGTCTGCCAAAGTGGTAAAGGACGAATTGGATATTACAAAAAGAAAAAGTCACTTGAGGAACTTACAGACATGATCTGTAATTTATTTTCATTGGAAGGGATCAATGCATATATCTCAAAAAGAGATGATGGACTGACGTTTTCAGATGTAGCAGTTGTTGTATGGGCAGATGAAAAGAGTATAGAGGCTGCTATGGAACGAGGCGTTCAATTGATTGTTACCTGCGGCGTAAGCAGTAAGGAGGCGATGAAGGCTTGCAGTGAGCATAGAGCAGTGCTGGAATTGCCTGGTGAGACAGCAGCACATATATTTGAGACGTGTGTTGAACAGTATCTGTCAGAGGTATTGAGTTCATCAATTGAGATTTTGACGATTCCAATGCAAAGAAAGAGCCGTTTTTTAAAGTGCAGAAAGGAGTAAGGATGATAACTGTTTATTACAATGGAAAGCCGTATCAATATGCAGACAGCACAAAATATTTAGAGTTAGCAAGAACACTGCAGCCACAGTTTGAACATGATATTGTACTGGCATCAGTGAATGGCAAGCTTCAGGAACTGTGGAAATATATTAAGGACGGAGCAAGTGTAAGTTTTCTTACAACGCAAAGTCAGGCTGGAATCATGGCATACAGAAGAAGCGTCGTGCTTCTTTTGTTAAAAGCATTAAAAGATACTATTTCAAAGGAGCGCCTTGGCAGCAATCAGGTAAAGGTGGAATTTTCGCTGAGCAAGGGGTTATTCTGTCATTTTGATAAAGGCCTTGTTTTAGACGAAGAGGAATTAAAACAGGTTCAGACTTCCATGGAGATACTGCGTGAAGCTAATTATCCAATTGAGAAATATAGCATTAGTACTGAAGCTGCTATAGAGCAGTTTGGAAAAGCAAAAATGACAGATAAGGAAAGATTGTTTCGCTTTCGCCGTGCTTCAAAGGTTAATATTTATTCACTTGATGGCTTGGAGGACTATTATTATGGGTATATGGTGCCGTCTACAGGCTATTTAAAGTATTTTAAGCTGTATTCTTACGAGGATGGTTTTGTGCTTCAAATGCCAGTTAGGGAAGCACCAGAGGTAATTCCTGAATTTGAGCCGCAGCATAAGCTTTTTAAGGTTATGAGAGAGACTGGTAAGTGGGGAGAGGAGCTTGGTGTTGCGACAGTAGGTGAGCTTAATGAGCTGATTACAGGAAAGACAAATAAAAAATCCTCCTGCAGAGATATTACGGATCTGATTTTAGTGCAGGAAGCACTGATGGAAAAAAGAATGGCGCATATTGCAGATGCAATTGCAAAGGATCCACAGAAAAAAATCATTCTTATTGCTGGTCCGTCTTCGTCAGGAAAGACAACCTTTTCCTATCGTTTGTCTGTGCAGTTAAAGGCAGCAGGACTTCGTCCTCATCCAATTGGTGTGGACAACTATTTTGTTGATCGCGAAAAAAGCCCAAAAGATGCAGATGGAAATTATAATTATGAAGATCTTGAGTGCATTGATGTGGCACAATTTAATCAGGATATGGAAGATTTGTTACAAGGGAAGACAGTTTCCATGCCGACTTACAATTTTATTACAGGACGCCGCGAATATAAGGGCAATTTCTTGAGACTCGGTCCAGAAGATATTCTTGTTATAGAGGGAATCCATTGCCTGAATGAAAAGCTTTATCCGTTACTGCCAAAGGAATCCATTTTCCGTATTTATATCAGTGCACTTACACAGTTAAATATTGATGAGCACAATAGAATCCCAACTACAGATGGGCGTCTGATTCGCCGTATGGTTCGCGACGCAAGAACAAGAGGTGCATCAGCACAGGATACGATTGCAATGTGGAATAATGTCAGAAAAGGCGAAGAAAAAAATATTTTTCCATATCAGGAAACAGCAGATGTTGTGTTTAATTCCGCTCTTATTTATGAACTGGCTGTATTAAAGCCATATGCAGAGCCGCTGTTATTTGGAATAGACAGAAACGCACCAGAATATTCAGAGGCAAAACGCCTGCTGAAATTCTTTGACTACTTTGTTGGTATTGACAGCCAGAAAATTCCGATCAATTCAATTTTAAGAGAGTTTATCGGCGGAAGCTGCTTTAATGTGTAATTTACAGTTCACACGTCATGCTAGATCTGGATAAATCTCATGCTTGCATGAAGATTTGACAGATCAGCATGACGAAGTGGACGCCAGTTCATGAGCAAAACAAAGTTGCGCGCAAACCTTGTTTGCGGTTAGCAACGACGCACGGGACGTGCGGTTTTGCGAATGGGCGTCCCGTGAACTGTCCCGTGAACTGTAATAATGGGACGCCCGTTCAAAAAAACACTTTACAAATTCAAAAAATGTGGTAAAATAGTTAGGCATGGTTTGAGCAGGACAAGTGATCGCGGCTGCAGAAACGAAAGGCTGCAGGTGAGGAAAGTCCGGGCTTTATAGGGCAGGATGCCGGATAACGTCCGGTGGAGGTGACTCCCAGGAAAGTGCAACAGAAAATAACCGCCCGCAAGGGTAAGGGTGAAAAGGCAGTGTAAGAGACTACCGCTTGTCTGGTAACAGAGAAGGCTGTGTAAACCCCATCCGAAGCAAGACCGAACAGAAAGCATACGGTTGCCCGCCGGCTTTCGGGTAGGTCGCTTGAGCCTGGTGGCAACATCAGGACTAGATAGATGATCACTCCAGACATAACCCGGCTTATCGTTCTGGTCAAATCGTGTACAAAAACCCCGAAGGCAATTATGTCTTCGGGGTTTTTGTGTTGTTTCTTCTTCGATAAGTGCCTGGTGTACAGCCCATCTGCTGACGAAAGGCATAGGAAAAATGCTCTGGAGAGGAGTATCCTGTTTGTTCAGCAATTTCGCTAAGAGAGTAGGATGTAGTTTTTAAGAGGATGCAGGCAGCGCTGATGCGAGCCTGTGTCCTTTTTTTCTGAAATGTAGTTCCATACTGCTTTTGAATCATGCGCTGCAGCTGTCTAGTAGAGATATGGGAGACAGCAGCCAGATCAGACAGTGTGATGCTTTTATAATTGTTTAAAAAAGCTTCCTCAATGGCAAGAGGAGACATCGCATTTTGAAGCAAATTTGTCTTATCTTGAGCTGCTTCATTTAGCGTTATTTGTCTTTGCTGCTGTGGTATAGCAGGTGTATTCGGATTAGTCTGATAGCAGCGAACAAGAAGACAAAAAAGTTGCATAAACAGGCCAGACATGTAAGCTTGGTGACCGACAAGCGCAGGCATAGCTGCTTCCGAAAAGATTTGTTTCATAATTGGAAGAATACCTGTAGTATCAGTCCCAATCCAACATGTCTGCTGTAAGAATGACTGCACAAGATGTTTGTCAAAAAGTGTATCATCATGCTGATCTGGGGATGCGATAAGCTGCATGTAGACACACATTTCTGTCATGGGATGTGCATGGTCTGGAGTTTGCTCATGAAAAATATGAGGCCCTGTTATATATATGCTGCCTGCTGCAACAGGAAATCGTGTATTATTTAAAAGAATGCTTCCATTGCCATCTGTGATGCAGTGAATTTCATAACAGCCCTTTGCATGACTGTGTCCTGGGATAACAAAATTAATTACACCGTCTGATAGCATAGAAACACGAAAGTGCGCATTATCAATTGAAAAACAGTAGGAAAGATGATTTAAATGCATAAAACAGCCTCCTTTTGTCGTCAGTATGTCAGAAATTATGATTTCTGTCAATGAAAAAATGCGAAAACACGACATAAATTAAAAAAATAGGTCATGGCATTGTCTTGAATATACAGGTGACTTTTTTTATAATGCAGATATCAGCAACTTATAAAAACAAAACGGACAAAAAGGAGGCATATTTTATGTATGACATGAAACCTTATTTAAAAAGAATAGATGAGGTAATTAAAAAAGGTCCTTATAAGGATACATGGGAATCATTATCACAGTATCAGGCACCAGATTGGTACCAGAAGAAAAAGTTTGGAATTTTTATTCATTGGGGTGTGTATAGTGTGCCGGCATTTGGAAGTGAGTGGTATTCCCGCAACATGTATATTCAGGGTTCTCCAGAATATGAGCACCATATTAAGACATATGGAAAGCATAGTGAGTTTGGCTACAAGGATTTCATTCCAATGTTTAAGGCAGAGAAGTTTGATCCAGATGCATGGGCATCATTATTTGAAGAAGCAGGTGCACAATATGTTGTCCCAGTTGCAGAGCATCATGATGGATTCCAAATGTACAAGAGTGAGATATCTCATTGGAATGCTTATGAAATGGGACCAAAGCGTGATGTATTAGGTGAACTTGGCAGAAGCTGTAACCAAAAAGGAATGCGCATGGGGGCATCTACACACCGTATTGAGCATTGGTTTTTTATGAGTCATGGAAAAGAGTTTGAAAGTGACATTAAGGAACCTATGGAGCGCGGTGATTTCTATTGGCCGGCAATGAAGGAGGCAGATCTGCAAGATATTAACAGTGAGCCGACGCCGACAAAGGAATTTTTGGAAGATTGGCTGGTACGTACTTGTGAAATTATTGACCGCTATCATCCACAGATTCTATATTTTGACTGGTGGATCCAGCATTCATCTGCAAAGCCATATTTAAAGAAATTAGCAGCTTATTATTATAATCGTGCAGCAGAATGGGGAACTGGTGCAGTTCTTAATTATAAGCATGATGCGTTTTTATTTGGAACAGCAGTGCCGGATGTAGAGAGAGGTCAGTTTGCAGAAGTTAAGCCATATTTGTGGCAGACAGATACAGCGATTGCATTGAATTCATGGTGCTATACAGAAAATAATCAGTTTAAAAATCCGGCAGATTTAATTTGTGATCTTGTCGATATTGTAAGTAAGAATGGTCGTATGCTCTTAAATGTGGGACCAAAATCAGATGGAACTATATCCAAAGAGGATCAGTATGTATTAAGAGAGATAGGAAGCTGGCTTAAGGTAAATAATGAGGCAATTTATGATGCTCAGATATGGCGAAAAGCAGCAGAGGGTCCAACAGAAATTGTGGAAGGCCAGTTCTCAGATGGTATTAAGAAAAACTTTACCTCACAGGATTTTCGTTTCACAACTGCAAATGGAAAACTGTATGCAACTGTATTAAAATGCAGCACAGACCATACATACTGTATTAAATCACTTGGTATTCAGGATGCAAGTAAGAAGGCAAACTTTAACGGAATCATTCGCAAGGTAGAGGTGCTTGGCAAAGATGGAGAGCTTGCTTGGACAAGAGACGAGGAAGGTCTTCATATTGAGTGTGGAGTGGAGAGCGATAAGCCAATTGTGTTCCGTATTACGATTGATTGATGGCAACAATACGCAGATTTGGGAAGGGGCGCTTAGGTGCCCCTTCTTCATATTAGAAAACAAATTGATTACAAAAGTACTGAAAAACGCGGAAAATGGAGTCTGAATAGAAATAATCGAAAAAAATGAAAAAATTAAGAAAAAACAGTTGACAAGAAGAATGAAAGGTGCTATTATAGCAAAGTCGCTTGTGAGACAGTCGATTAGTACAAAAAAAACTAAAAAAAGTTTGAAAAAAGTGCTTGACAAATACAAGATGATATGATAAAGTAATAAACTGTCAGCGAACAGTACGAATGAGTGCTAAAACTGATAAAAAAGAACCTTGATAATTGAACAGTATAACCAACCCTGAAGATTTCTTAAAAAGCCAGATTGCGAAAGCAGTCAGGCAAGTGAAATTTTTAGCGTAGTATAAACTACAACCTATAAAAACAGTAAAGTCTTTTAAGTAAGACACACA
>NZ_JAJEQN010000026.1:0-55201 GCF_020687335.1 Anthropogastromicrobium aceti | reverse complement strand
CTTACTCTTTCTGAACATGAAAATACCCCCATATAGGACTTTTATATTTCATTGTCCTATATGAGGGTAGCATATCAATCATAAAATCAGTAGCGGGTGATTCTTTTTTATTTCACTTTTAATTCATTTTTGAATAACTTTTCAGAATTATTCAGCGTCAGCTGCCTTCTGGTTCTCTGGAAGTCTTGTGCTGTTTCCTGCCTGGAATGCTTCAAGTCTCTCATCAACAACTTCCTGATATCCCTGATCTGCATACTGCTGTGCATAATCCTCATACATTGCATCAAATTCTTCTGGCTTGCACATGGTCAGCGCATCTCTGAACTCCTTGTACAGCTCACCTAAGGTGTTCTGATACTCGGACTGTGTAGCGATTACTACTGAGAACTGGCAGTCACTTAAACCATACTGATCAGCGATTGCAAGACGATCATAGTAGTACTTAATGATATCATCTGTGAAGTTCTGCGGCAGATCCTGCGGAGTATCAGCCTTGATGTTCTCTTCAACAGTATCAAATGTTCTCTTTTCCTTTACGATACACCAGTAGTCCTTGCTGTTGTTGAAGCCCTGCTTGTAATCACCATTATAATCACTAACGGTAACTGGGTTGCCTTCTTCGTCTAAGTTGTAGTTCTCGCCCTCGATACCCCACTGGAAGGTGTACAGGTTTTCTGGCTGGCTTAACCACTCCATGTACATCCATGCAGCCTTTAACTCATCATCAGTTGCTGTGTTGGAGAATCCAACGATCATACCAAATGGGTTCTCTGCTCTCCATGCTGGAACTGTTACGATTCCATCCTCACCAGACTCATCTACTTCACTGCTAATTGGAGTGATTGCTAACTTTCCATCTGGATTCTGATCATAGAATGCATTCAGGAAATCTGTGCTTGCACTTACATATCCGCTGTAGCTGTAGCTCTTGCCATTTACGAAGTTTGCCTTTGCTGTCTCAGAGTCGATGATGTAATACTCTGGATCAGTAATACCAGAATTGTAATCCTCATTTGCTCTCTTTAACAAGTTGTAGTTTGGCTCCCATCCAAGTGCTGGAATGTTGTAATCGCCGTACATAGCCCACTCTTCCTCGTTGCAAGGATAAGTTCTGTATGCCTGATTCTGGTCAGATCCAACACCAGTCAGCATTGCACCGCCGCCTGGATGCTCACAAAGACCTGCCTCCATGATCTTGTTCATAGCATCAAGATACTCTGAACGCTTAGTCGGTACATGATCATATCCTACCTGCTCTAACCAGTCCATACGAACAAATGTCTGGAATGAATAAACGGTATCATAATATGGTCTCTCAGCAAGTGCAAAGTATGTCTCACCGCCAAGTGTGCTGTACATCAGACGTCCGCCCTCTTCCATGGATGCATAATAGGTAGGAGCTACCTCTTTGAAATCATCCATGCTAAAGGTTGCCAGATAACCATCATCTGCCCACTGAGCTACCTTCGGATAATCATACTCCATCAAGATTGTCGGCAGGTTCTGATCTGCTGCAAGCAGTGCGTATGATGTCATAACATCACTTCTTGTAATCGGAACGTACTCAACCTTAATGTTGTACTGATCTCCAAAATTCTCCTGAATCCAGCCGGTCCAATAGTTGTTGGAAACATCCGGAACACCTTCTGCACCTCTGTCATAAACTGGAACTCTCAGAGTCACGGTTTCTGCAAATGGCTCCCAATTTGTGGTAGAAGCTGCCTCGTCTGCCATAGCCGGAATGCATCCTGCTACCATAGCACCTGCCATTGATACGGCGAATACCTTGCGAAGATTCTTTTTCATAGTAAAATTCCTCCTTATATAAAGATCGTTATATATTTTGCCGCCGCCTTCAGCAGGCAACGACGTTATATCGTATCTTATTGCCCCTTGTTGTCAAATTCCTTTTATGTCATTTCTATAATTCACGTAACGATTTGTAATAAAATCTTTTTGAATCCCAATCAGCCCTTTACAGCTCCGATCATAACACCCTTTACAAAATATTTCTGTAAGAACGGATATACACAAATGATCGGAATAGTTACGAACATAATACATGCTGCCTGAAGTACTTCTGGTGTACTTGTAACAACAACCTCACCAGAAAGCTGTGCTGTCTGTGCCTCTGATGCAGAAGATACAAGCTGTGACAGCTTATACTGAACCATCTTTAAACCCTCAGAACGAATATAGTATTTATTATCTGCATAAGCGTTCCAACGTCCTACTGCATAGAACAGTGACAAAGTTGCCAAAATTGGCTTTGACAGCGGAAGTACAATTTTCCAGATGATCTGGAAGTTTGTTGCACCGTCAAGAAATGCTGCCTCCTCCAAGCTGTCCGGAATATTGGACTGGAAGTAGGTTTTCATAATTAACATGTTGTATGGTGCATAAATTAATGGTAAGATCAATACCCACACAGTATCAAGCATATGTAAATCAGAATACAGCAGATATGTAGGAATCAAACCTGCACTAAAATACATAGGAAACATCAGGATAAAGGTAAAGAATGTTCTTCCCTTTAATCTCTTTCTTGACAGTGGATAAGCTGCACATGTACAAGCGATCATACCCATTAAGGTAAACACTAATGTAACTATTACACTGTACAGGAATGAACTAACCATAGAACCATCCTCAAAAATGGATGTATATGCATCTAAGTTAAAACCAATCGGCCAAAAGCTGACTCTTTTTGCCAAAACTGCTGTATTACTTGAAACAGACTTTGCCAGCAAGTGAATAAATGGAACTACACAAGTCGCACACAGGATCACAAGGATGACCACCATCACGACGTCGCTGACATGAAATTTAGTTATGGCTCTGCTACCATCGGTAACAATGTCATTTTCTTTCTTTTTCTTTGCCATGACAATTCACCCTCCTTATAATAATCCTTCCTCACCAAGCATCTTTGCAATGCGGTCAGATAATAAAACAAGTACAAGTCCTACCAGAGACTGGAAAATACCAACTGCAGTTGCCATACTAAACTTTGCACTTGCAAGACCTTTATCGTAAATATAGATAGCAAGCTGATAAGAGAAATCCTTAACCTGCGTATTTCCGAACTGATCCAGACGCTCGTAGTTACTTCCCATAACCTTACCAAGATTCATGATAAGCAGAGTGACAACAGTTCCTCTAATGCCAGGAAGTGTAATGTTCCACATACGCTGCCAACGGTTTGCACCATCAATCATGGCTGCCTCGTAAAGCTCACCGCTGATACCAGTGATTGCTGCCAGATAAATAATGGTACCCCAGCCCATTCCCTGCCATACACCGATTAACAGGTAGGTTACTGCCCAGTGCCATTTCTCGGTCAAAAATGGAATACCATTCTGGATAATACCTGCATTCATTAAGAATACGTTTACCATACCAGTGGTTGGACGGAACATCTGATAAGCAACGCTTCCGACGATAACCCAAGAAAGGAAATGAGGCAGATAAAGAATAGTCTGCGTAACCTTCTTAAAGCGCGGAAAACGAAGTTCATTTAAAATCAATGCCAGAATGATTGGCATTGGAAAACCAACTGCCAGATCCAAAAGGTTAAATACGATAGAACTCTTTAACGCACGGATAAAATCCTTATCCTTAAATACCTTCTGGAACGTTGCCCAACCTACCCATTTACTGCCGGCATAACCCTTTGCAGGTTTATAGTCCATAAATACCATACGAATGCCGCCATATGATGCATAATTGAAGATCACAACTAAAGCAACCGGAATCATCAAAAGCAGATATAACTGCCAGTCCCGTTTCAAAGCATTTGCCCAGGTCGTTTTTGTCTTTACGCCCTTGCTAATTGTAGCTTTTGCCATAGTTTGTCTCCTCCTTTCTCTTTTTTATAGTGCAATATGTTGCCCTTGATTGTCTTCATTGTAGCACACTCTATCATTTTTTCTAATCAAACCTTTCCATATACTATGCAATTTCAACCCTTTTCATATATTTTGTGTATTCATAGCCGCCCTCTGCTTTTTAATTTGACAAAGATGACATGTTACTTTAGAATAGAAGTAACACTAACAGATGATTTTATACAAAATCATTATCATTAATGGAGTATACTATGGCTAAACAAAAAAATATTATTACTGAATTTCGTAATTACCCGCTTCGTGTTGAATTTCCTATTCTGTTGCTGACAGGAAACCAGTGGTGGATTTCTGATGTTCCAAGTGCCAATCTTCACTTTCATAACTGTCTTGAAATTGGTCTTTGTCACGAAGGAGAAGGTACACTAATTATCCAAAAAGAAAGCCGCCATTTTTCGGCTGGCGATATTACCATAATTGCACGAAACATTCCTCACACAACATATAGTGCACCTGGTACACAAAGTCTATGGACATACCTGTTTGTCGATCCGCAGGAGCTTCTTGACCCATTGACTGGCGGATATGCTAAGCAAACATCAGAATTGCTTCGAAAAATAAATTCTGCTTTTTTAATTCCAGCAGGTCAAAGCCCTTCTGTTTCCTTTTATTTTAATCAGATATGCTATTCAATGCAGGAAAAGCCATCAAACCACCACTTAAAGGTTCGTTCTGATTTTCTTTCACTGCTGATTGACGCTGTTAATTTTCTTCCTAAGCAGGAAACTGCACCTGAAATGTTAGACAGTGCCTCTACGCTCTCGATCGTCCCGGCCCTAGAGTATATCAAGCAAAATTATATGATAAGCTTTTCTATGGATTACTTAGCAGAGCTATGCGGATTAAGTCCAACACATTTCAGACGTATCTTTAATCTTGCGATGGGCCGCAGCCCACTCGAATATTTAAATACAGTACGTATCAACAAGGCGTGCTACCTGCTTCGCTCAACTGAAAACTCTATATTAAATATATCGGAAGATGTTGGTTTCCACTCAATTTCCAGCTTTAACCGTTATTTCAGCCGTATGATCGGCATGTCACCACGAGAATATCGCTGCTGTGACAGTCAGGATGAACGACTGCAAAAAGCTAAGATCATGAAATTTAATGGCTGGATGGAAGCAGAACGATAAGTCATCTAAAAAAGAGGAACTGCAAAAAAACAGTTCCTCTTTTTCATATATTCATATAATAATTATTTTTCAGGTGCCGCTGCCTCAACTGGCTTTTTTCTCGGACGGCCTCTCTTTGGTTTTTCTGTTGGTACCTCTGCTGCCTCTTTTTTTGGCGTCTCTTCTGGTTCTTGTTCCTTTACCTTTCTCGGACGACCTCTCTTTGGCTTCTCTGCCGGTACTTCTTCTGCAGCTTCCTTTTTTACTCTTCTTGATCTAGTTGGCTTTTCTGTTGTCTTTGCTGCCTCTGTGAGTTCTTCTGTCTTTGCTTTTCTCGGACGGCCTCTCTTTGGTTTTTCTACCGCATCCTTAGCTGCGGCAGTCTCTTTTTTTGATACTGCATCCTCGATTCTGCAAAATGCTGCTGCTGTACGGCTTGGCAGATAAGCAAAGAAGCCTGTTCTTCCATCTGGAAGTTCAACCGTATTATAGACAACGTCCTTCGCAATACGATCCTGTCCACCAAATCTGCTCTCATCTGATGTCAATACAGCATGATACTTTCCAGCCTTAGATACTGGAACAAAATAGCCCTCAAAAGAACGATTTGGATGGAAGTTAAATGCAAATACAACATTTCCCTTCTCATAAATCATCATATCATCCTGCTGATGTACCCACATATTGTATGGGTTCTCATCTTCTAAGATATGATGCTCTTTTGTGAAGGAAATCATTGCCTTATCAAAATCATTCAACCAGCAGTACTTTAAGTTTGGATTGTCAACTAAGCTCCACTGACGTCTGCAATAATGATAGCTCCAGCCATTGCCCTCTCTCGGGAAATCAATCCACTCTGGATGACCAAATTCATTGCCCATGAAGTTTAAATAGCCCTCGCCGCCAAGTGTCATCGTAATAAAGCGAATCATCTTGTGCAGTGCCACACCTCTGTCAATGATGTAGTTCTGGGTATTCTTCTCCATAGACCAATACATTTCCTTATCACATAAACGGAACATAATTGTCTTATCACCAACAAGTGCCTGGTCATGAGACTCTGCATAAGCAATTACCTTCTCATGTGGTCTGTGGCTGGTAAGCTCATGCCAAAGCTTCCACATATCCCAATCTTCATCCTTGTATTCCTTTAAGAACTTGATCCACATATCTGGAATACCCATTGCAAGACGATAATCAAAACCAATACCGCCCTCTTCAATTGGAATACACATGCCTGGCATACCTGACATATCCTCTGCGATACTCATTGCATTCGGATTTACCTCATGAATAAGCTCATTTGCCAATGTAAGATAAGTAATTGCTTCAATATCTGTGTTCATGGAAAAATACTTGTCATAATTGTCAAAGCTTGTTCCAAGACCATGATCAAGATAAAGCATACTTGTAACACCATCAAAACGGAAACCATCAAAATGGAATTCCTTCATCCAGTACTTTAAATTTGAAAGCAGGAAATGAATAACTTCATTCTTTCCATAATTAAACAATCTGGTATCCCAAGCCTGATGATAGCCTCTTGCGCCACTGTGGAAGAACTGGTAATCTGTTCCATCGAACTCGTTGATTCCCTCACGTGTATTCTTTGCCGCATGAGAATGCACAACATCAAGCAGCACACGAATACCCATGCTGTGTGCTTTATTTACAAGATATTTCAAATCTTCAGGCATACCGCTTCTGGAAGCTGGTGCGAAAAAGCTGCCGATCTGATAACCAAATGAACCGTAGTAAGGATGTTCCATAATGGCCATAATCTGAATAGTATTATATCCAAGGTTTTGAATACGCGGAAGTATCTTATCTGCAAATTCAAGATAAGAACCAACTTTTCTCTCCTCCTGAGCCATACCAACATGACACTCATAAATATACGGCGGAAGTTCACTGTGGAAATCCTGATCCGTCCATGCAAATGGTGTCTCCGGATCATAAACCTCTGCACTCCAAAGATAGGTTGTAGGATCCTGAACAACTCTGCGTGCATACAGCGGGATTCTCTCAAGCTCCTGACCATCATGCTCTACAATTGCTAAGACCTTACATCCATTCCACAGCGTATCCTTAGAAAGCTTTATCTCGAAAACGCCGTTTTCTAAACGCTCCATCGGATGCTTTCTGTGATTCCAGCCATTGAACTCACCTGCCAAATACATCTTGGAAGCGCCAGGTGCCCACTCACGGTAAACCCAGCCCTCTGATGTTCTGTGTATACCAAAGTATTCATGTCCATTGGCAAAATCCACAATTGATCCATTTGCGCCAATAAGTTCCTCCCTTTTTTTATGATAATCATTGACGCGCAGATCTAGGTCAGCCTCATAAAGCTTCAGCACATCATCGTATTCCATAATCTTGTACTTCATAACTTTCCTTACCTTTCCGGTTCCTACAAAACCTTTTCTGAAATTACGAATAGACAGATATATCATACACCTTTTTATGTTTTTCGTCAATATCTCTATGAATATTCGTGTTTGTTTTAACGTTATCGTACAATTTCCATAGTTTCCATATGAAGGCTCTGAATCGTTTTAGGATATGAACCAATGGCTCGTTCTACTATACTGCCATTTTCATATGCCTTTACAAGAAGGCGCAGTTCATCCATTCTTTGAGAGAGCTTCTTACCCGCGTCTGTGTCTGACACAAGTATTCTTTTGTCCATTTTCTGTGTAATCTGAAGAGTTGGCATTTCATCTGATTCTGGTTTGGACAATGGATGTGAAATATAATCATGATGCTGCGCCAGCGCAAGATAATGTGAATTAAAAATCAGCGTATAACCAGCAATACCAGTTTTTGCCTGATAAGCTTTTGACAGTCCTCCATCAATTACATATAGCTTTCCATCTGCCTTAACAGGATTTTCACCGTCTTTTTGACGAACTGGAACATGACCATTTATGATATGACCATGTACAGGATCTACGCCAAATTCCTTTAAAATCTGATCGCACACATGTGGATCTGCACTCAGACGGTAATAGCTATTATATACCTCCTCATGCAGTGCTTTCTCTTTTGTAAAATATCGTTCAAATGCAGACATTCGGCTCTTACCAAATAAAGGTGACTGTGCACTGCACCATAAAAGCCACATTTTGTCAACATTCTTTTGCTTATCCGGATGATCCTTAGGGAGAAAATAGGCTTCTCTTGCTGCTCGCTCAAGACGATCAAGCAGCGCCCTGCCGGCATATTTTTCTCCATCCACCTCGACTCTTTCAAAGCTTCCATCTTCATTCATCGGAATACAGCCATGAAATAACAGATTTCCATTCATACATAAATACATGCTTCCGCTGCTGTAAAGAAAACGCACATGACGCTGCAAAGCTTCGCTGTGTGCAAATGATGCAGCTAACACATCCATAAGCTGTGCTTCCTTTTGTGTAAGCTCAAGCGGATTTTTGGGATCAACCGTTGGAAAATTCGTATCAGTTAACGGACACGTGATTCCATTATACTTATATAATCCCTTCTCGTAATCAATATGTTCAAGCAAATTTCTATCTTCCATATGATATTCTGGATGACGGTGCACCATCTGGCCAATAAGTTTTAGCTGAATAACAGCCATCGCTTTATGCATCTTAGCTGACAGACTCTTTGCCACCTTATCATAGACATTTTCATCTAATACCTTTGGCAAAAAGCACTCGCATAAATCATCATGGTAAACCTCTGATGCAAAATCTGATAAAGGACGCAAATTAATTCCATAACCATCTTCAAGGCAGTCGAAATTGTTATAGCTAATTCCCATGCGCACAACATTTGCAATTAATACGCGGTTTCCGCATGCAGCACCCATCCATGAAATATCATGATTTCCCCACTGAATATCAACATCACCATATTCAATTAACTCTTCCATGATCCTGTCTGGGCGTGGTCCTCTGTCAAAAATATCACCGATTATATGAATCCAATCCATTGTCAGACTGCGGATTAACTTGCAAAACTGGGGAATAAATGTATCTGCAAGCCCACTTGACACAACTGCCTCAATAATGCTGCTTCCATATTCTAAACGACCCTCGTCCTGGCCTGGATATAAAAGCTCTTCCATAAGATAATCATACTCATGCGGAATTTTGCTTCTCACATGCACACGTGAATATTTAGCACTGACACTGCGGCACAGCTGCGTCAGATAAAAAATAGTATTCTTCAGCCATTCATTTGTGTCCCTGCCATATTCATGCATTAAACTAAGTACCTTAACTGGATCATAAATCAAATTGGCAAGCTGATTTTGCTGTGGATTAGTCAGTACATCCTGAAATTGAATACGAATCTTCTCACGAATTACTCCTGATGCCCCGTTCATCAGCTCTGAAAAGCCCTTATGCTCCCCATGTAGATCACTAAAAAAATATTCTGTTCCTTTTGGCAGGCTGCTCATTGCTGTCAAATTTGCGATTTCGCACAGCGCTGCCTGACGGTTTGGGTATTCTCTTGCCAAAAGCTGCAAATATCGTTCTTCCATTCTTAAATCCTCATATCTTCCTGTGCCTTTTATTTCAGGCACAAATGCCGGTGAAAAATCTCGTGTCGAACAGAATAAAACAAGATATTCTGTACATACTGTCTTCATATCGTCTTTTGCCGTGCCCGGGAACGAATCAAAAGGCGTTTATCCATAGATCATGGTAACAAAAAGAGCGGCTGCTCAAAAAGCAGCTGCCCCTTTTTGCATTCCGGCAGCATAGCTGCGGATTTATTTCTCTTCAGTCTCAAGACTAATATTATTTTCTGTCAGAATCTTCTCAAGCTCTGCTGTATCAAGACCTGCACCTTTCTTTGCGATATAAGCGGCCTTAATAAGATCAAATGCTCTTCTTTGTCCACTTCTTCCAAACTGAACAAGCGCTGGCAAATTGTTCTCAACATTGCTTACAAATGCCTTCTGAAGTCCCATGCGTGCCAGTGCCTGGAATGCAAGATAAATATTATCAAAGCTCTTATCCTGGCTCTTCTCAAGAAGCAGACTCAGTGCCAGACGGCCAATCTTCTCTCTGCTCTTTGCAGATCCATTTTCCTCAATAGTTTCAATATCAATTAAGCTGCTCACATCCTCATTTGGATAAAGATCTAGCGCCATCTGCAGCTGATACAGACGATCTAAGCGATCCTGTGGAATTGCATCCTCACCCTTTTCCTTCTTAATTGCTGCAAGCTCCTCTGCAATCGGAAGACCTTCAAGCAGGAAGTTTACAAAGTTTCTGCTAACCGGACCTGCAAATGTGGAGGATTCTACCTGCTTAAATTTGCTCTTTAACAGCTCCTGAATAGAAAGATCAAATTCATCATTATCCAGTTCCTTATAATCTGCATGAGTGATCAGCTCCTGCAATAAGAACAGGAAATGAACTGTATCAACTACCTCATCATCAACTGCCTTAAAGCTGTCAATAAATCCCTGAATATTTCCAAGACGAGCCTGTGCCTCTGTGCGAAGTACCATAACTGGCTGATAGTTTCTGTTTTCCTTCGTGAACTTATCTGCGAGCTCAACTAACTTTTCAAAATCTCTTGCATTATATGTTGCAAGCAGCTCCATATAATCTGTATCCGGTGCATCCTTCTCCTTTAAAAGCTCTAACAGTGCAAAACTCTGATCAGTCTTTTGTGCACGTAATGAGCGGAAGAAACGGCTGTTTAACTGGGATATGCTTAACTTATCCATATTCTGAGTATAATCAGTTACAAAATGCTCTGCAATAGTTACCTCAATTGCGCCAACACCCTTATCTAAGCTGTCAAGCAAAGCTCCAAGCAGACGATATTCATTGCGAAGCTTCAGATAGCGAATACGAAGCACATCACTAGAAAGCACCTCCTGACGATTCGGATGATCATTCTGGAACTGCTTTAAATCCTCATCCTTCTTTACAAAAAGCATCATGAAATAAACAATCTGCGGTTCCTCGCCAAACTTGTAGGAGCTAAGCGGGCGATACATAGGTGCTAATGGTGCATGCTTTTTGCCTGCATAATGCTCCTGAAAATGTTTAAAGAAGCCCTGACGATCCTCTACTCTGTACTGGCTGCTTTTTCCTGTAAACCATGAAAGCTCATTTTCAATTTCTTCTGCCTTTTTACGGAATTTATGACTTTCTAATGTCTTATTATAATCCTGAAGTATTACCTGTCTGTATGGATTTTTAAGCAGAACCTTTGCTGCCTGCATCTTTTCTTCTGCCATTTGTTACCTCTCTTTCGCTGCCATGCAGCTTTTTCTATGTGATTTCTGCACCTATCATAGCACAAAATTTCAAACAATTCAATTCAATTTTACCAATTTCATTGAATAAGTTATAAAAATCAATAAAAAATGCCAACCTAAAGTCTTTCCCCTAGGTCAGCATTTTTCAATTTTTTTTATTTGTCAAAGCTCAATGTTTAAATTCTTCGGTCCAAAACCAAGCGGAAGAATTTCTTTTAAGGTCATGATTTTATAATCTTTCGGTGAGGTTCCCAGAATAATTGGGAAGGTCTCATAATCACAAAATTCCATCATAACCTGACGGCATACACCACATGGTGCAGTCAGCACAAGATCGCCATTTTCTGGACCTGCTACAATTGCTATTGCCGCAAAAGAGCGTTCTCCCTCACTGACAGCTTTAAAGAATGCAGTACGCTCCGCACAATTGCTCGGCGTATAGCCTGCATTTTCAATATTGCAGCCACGATAAATTTTTCCATCAGCTGTAAGAAGCGCAGCGCCTACCTTAAAATGAGAATACGGCGTGTAGGCCATTTTTCTAGCCTCAATTGCTTCCTTAATTAAAACTTCTGCATCAATATTCATATACATATTCCTATTACTTAGATTTGATATATGGCTTTCCGTTTGCAGCCGGAACTCTTGCCTTTCCGACAAACAATACAAGTGCCAGAATTGTTACAATATACGGAATCATGGAAATTAAGTTCGGGGAAATAATATTGCTTGTTCCTGCCAGAACCTTTACACCGCTGCAAAGACCAAACAGCATACATGCAAGCATGGCGCCGTGAGGTGTAAATTTACCAAAAATAACAGCAGAAATTGCCATAAAGCCCTGACCTACGATAACGGCTGGCTTAAACTGGTTTGTAGTTGCCATAGTTATATAGGCACCGCCAAGACCTGAGAAAAAGCCCGATAAGATAACGGCAATATAGCGTGTCTTTGTTACGTTGATTCCAAGGGTATCACAAGCCTGTGGATGCTCACCTACTGCGCGAAGGCGAAGACCAAACTTTGTCTTGTAGAACAAGAACCAGACAATCGCCACACAGATAAAACAAATGTAGCCTGCCACATGGATATTTAATACATTATTCCAGAAGGAACCTGACGGAAATACACCGTCAAGAAGCTTCGGAAGACGGCTTGCGTCATCAGTAATTGCCGGTGTATCAGTACTGTCTGCGAATAATACACGACAGATAAAAATTGCAATACCAGGTGCCAAAAAGTTAATGGCAGTACCAGAAATTGTCTGATCTGCGTTGCAGGTGATGCAGGCAAATGCATGAATCACTGCAACAAGCGCACCGGCTACTCCAGCAAGTACAAAAGCTAGCCATGGTGAACCTGGAATAAAATAGCAAAGCGCTGCACCTGTAAATGCACCTACTGTCATCATTCCCTCAATACCGATGTTGACAACACCGCTTCGCTCTGAAATACAAGAACCAAGCGCCGCATACAGAAGCGGAGGCGTTGCGATCAGCATTGCATTAATTAAAAGTCCGAAATCTTTTATAAATTCATTCATCTTACTTTCCTCCCTTCTGCATCTTCTTCTGAGCAAATGCCTTGAATACATGTGTGATCGCAATAATTAAAACGATCGCACCCATGATAATATCAAGAACCTCCTTTGGTGCACCAACAAGGTTTAACTTAGAACCACCGTACTTCATTGCACCGTAGAAAAGTCCAGCAAAGATACAGCCTATCGGGTTGGAACTTGCGATTAACGCAACTGTAATTCCCTGGAAACCAAAGCCTTCCTGTCCGGCAAACTGTGCGATATGCATTGCATTTCCAAGAATCTGGATCGCACCGCCAAGACCCGCTAGTGCACCTGAGATTGCCAGTGCCTTCATAACAGAAGCACCTGAATTAATACCACCATACTCGGCTGCATGACTGTTAAATCCAACACTTCGAAGCTCATAACCAAGCGTTGTCTTATTGATCAGATACCAGATAATCACCGCAGCAATCAGTGCCAGAATAATTCCATAGTTGGTAGTATTGCAGCCAGTCATCTGACGCACAGACAATGGCATCAACATCTGAGCATTTTCTAAAATATCAACAGTTGTCTCTTTCGCGTTTGCTTTGATGCCCGGAAGGTTTACAATATAGTTCGACAAATAATACGCAATCCAGTTCATCATGATAAAGGAAAGAACCTCATTGATTCCCTTTTTTACCTTTAACAAACCACAAAATGCAGACCACACAGCACCTGCTGCCGCTGCTGCAATCAGACAAAGCGGAACTGTAATTATTGCTGGAAATGGGCAAACAATTCCGATTAATGTTGCGGCAAGGCTTCCCACTACAAACTGACCCTCTGCACCAATGTTAAATACACCAGTACGGAAAGAGAAAGCCACACTAAGACCTGTAAAAATTAAAGGTGTCGCATACACAACGGACCATGCCAAAAATTTCGGCTTGCTGAAAATACCAGAGATCAATTTTGCATAGATGACTCCTGGATTCATTCCTGCAATCGCAAGAATAATGGCACCTGTCAAAAATCCCATTAAAATTGCAAACAGCGTGTAGATAATATTTCCTTCTAATATGCTCTTCTTATGCTTCATGCTGCTTTCCTCCTGCCATCATAATTCCAAGGGTCTTCTCATCTGCACCTGCCGCCGGCATACTTCCTGTAATCTGTCCGTCAAAGATAACCTCGATACGATCAGATACACTCATAATCTCATCCAGCTCAAAAGAAACGAGAAGCACAGCCTTATTTTTATTTCGCTGCTCGACTAAGTAGCGATGTACAAACTCAATAGCACCAACGTCAAGACCACGAGTCGGGTTAACAGCAATCAACAGATCCTTATCATTTGTGATCTCTCTTGCAATAATAACTTTTTGCTGATTTCCGCCTGAAAGCGTTCCCGCCGGACGAGACTCACTTCCTGCCGGACGAATATCAAACCTCTCTACAAGATCCTTTGCATGAGCCATAATGGCATCCTTTTTCAAGACACCTTTCTTTGAGTACGGCTCCTTCATGTAATTTTGCAAAATCAGATTTTCAGCAACAGAAAACTCCAGCACCAGACCATGCTTTTGGCGGTCAGCTGGAATACTTGTGATGCCGCTCTCAAAGATTTCCTTTGGTTTTTTGTTGAAAACATTCTTGCCGTTAATGAGGACTTCACCTGAATCGCCCTTTTTCAATCCTGTCAAAATTTCAACAAGCTCTGTCTGTCCATTTCCATCGACACCGGCAAGACCTACAATCTCACCTCTTCTAACTGACAGATTAAGTCCCTTTAAAATCTCAACACCGCGGTAGTCCTTTCCATGAATATCCTTCACTTCAAGAACAACCTCTCCCGGCTTGATATCCTTCTTTTCTACCTTAAACTCAACCTTACGGCCTACCATCATGGCTGCAAGATCATTTTCATTAACATCACTGACTTTGACTGTATCAATATATTTTCCCTGACGGATAATCGTACAATAATCAGCACAGCTTGTAATCTCTTTTAGCTTATGAGTAATCAAAATAACGGATTTTCCGTCGGCTGTCAGATTGGAAATAATCTCCATAAGCTCTGTGATCTCCTGCGGCGTCAACGATGCAGTCGGCTCATCCAAAATCAGGATGTCTGCACCACGATAGAGAACCTTTAAAATCTCCACACGCTGCTGCATACCAACAGAAATATCTTCAATCTTGGCATCCGGATCTACCTGCATATTGTAGCGCTTTGAAATCTCCTCTACCCTCTTGCGCGCTGTCTTTAGATCTACCGTAAGACCTTTCATCGGCTCCATTCCAAGGATAATGTTTTCTGTGACAGAAAATGGTTGTACAAGCATAAAATGCTGGTGAACCATACCAATTCCAAGTTCAATAGCACGGCTTGGACTGTGAATCACTTCCTCTTTTCCGCCAACAAAAATCTGTCCGGATGTTGGCTGATACAGGCCATAGAGCACATTCATAAGTGTACTCTTTCCAGCTCCATTCTCACCAAGGATTGCATGAACCTCACCCTTGTGAACGAGCAGATTAACATGGTCATTCGCTGTAAAATCGCCAAATTTCTTGACAATTTCACGCATTTCGATGGCTGGCTTCGTCATGTCCATATGACTGATTCTCTCCATCTCTTCCTCCTCCTTCGTCTGTTATAAGCATTCAAAACAATTGTCTATTTCGACTATGTTTTTTCTTTATGTGGTAACAACATCATCAAAGCCACTCTTATAAGCAAGCTCTTCTAGCTGTTCCATATACTCCTTTGACGGACTCTGATAAGTCCTGTACTCTTCCCTGACGCCAAAAGGACGGTATGAGATGAGTTTGTAGCGCACTGGATGAATACTCTGATATGGCCTTAACAATTCTCCAGCTTTAATAATTGTATTTTCAATGTCAAACAGACCTGGTACAATGACGGTACGAATTTCAAAAAGTTTTCCCATTTTTGCTAAAAATACTGCATTCTCAAGCGTGTTCTTGTTTGGCATCGCAGTAACTTTTAAATGATCCTCTTCGCCAAATGCCTTAATGTCAAGCATAACACCATCTGTAACCGCTAACAGATCGTCTTTTCCATCAAACGGTGTGCTGCCGTTGCTGTCCATCATCGTATTTAAACCAGCTTCTTTGCAAAGCTTAAATAATGATTCGACAAACTCACAATATAGACTGCACTCGCCTCCAGAAACAGTGACGCCGCTGATAAATGGAATCTGCTTTTTGATCTGTTCAAAAGTTTCTTCTGGCGTCAAATTACAGATACGTGGACTGCTTCCAAAACGACATGTTTTGATGCAGGTGTCGCATCCTACACAGCGCTCTGGGAAGAAATGCACCTTGCCATTTTCATTTTGAAGTGCCCCCACAGGACAGACCTGCACACAGGCCATACAGCCTGTGCACATATTTCTTGTCTCTGGGTTATGGCAATAACAGCAATCCCAGTTACAGCCCTGAAAAAATACGGCCGTGCGATTTCCCGGACCATCTACGCTGCTAAATGGAATAATTTTATTGACCGGTGCAGTGATCATTACCGAATCCTTCTTTCCTGAACATGACCATTTTCAGTTGCACCTGTTGCAAGCTGCGTTGTATTTTGCAGCACACTCTCACCCTTTTGATACTTTTCAATCTCGGAACGCTTTGCTAAGTATCCGGTGACGCGAATTACATCGCCGTCGCTCTCATAGAAGGACAGGTAACGAAGATCAGCCTGGAATGCCCCCTTTACGATGTCAAGAACAAACTGTGGATTCTTGTGTACTGTCACGTCTACTGGGAAAATATCGCCGGTACCAGATGGGAAGTACTTGTGGAAGCGGCTGCAATGGCGCAGTTGATCAATCAGCTCCTTCGGCTCCTCACCAATCGGAATTCTCGTTCCAGGAGTGATGTTCTTATCCTGTGCGATGCCGACCTGTGCATGTAAGAGAAAATGACCGCCTGTTGCCTCACAGTATGGATTTACATGTGCGTTATTAAATGCATTGATTGCCTCCATAATCTCAACACCGAGGTCATCTGCCTCCTTGTCGTGACCAAAGCGGCCCTTTTTGCCCTCAAGCTCCATCAGAATATTGACACACTCTGCCATGCCTACCATACCAAACATTGCGGTGAAACGATCTCTGTGGATAAAGCCTTCTTTTGCAAGGAAGTTGCTCTCGAAAAAGCCGCTCTCCTCCACCTCAAAACGAATGCGTTCATCCATATAAAGTGCCATGCGCTCCATTACATATGGAAGCTGATTTTCGAAGAAGTCCTTCTTATCTTTTGCACGCTTTGCGATATTACCAAGAATCAGACGGCACAGCGTATAGGAACCGCCGCCTAATAAAAGACCATTGTAGCAGCTAGCGATGACATAATTTTCACCGAGTTCTTTTTTGAACATCTTATGATTTGCAAAGCTCGGCTTAGCCGTCTTAAGTGCTGTTTTCACACACTCAATACCAAAATCATCTGGTGTGATATCAGTATCATATTTCATCGTAATATTTGGTACTGCATCTAAAAGTTCACGCTCTACCTCTAAGATCAAACGTCCTGCTCTGGTAGCCTTTGGTCCGATGTCCGCATGGGAGAAGGAATCAAGAACGGTGCGGTCGATATGGGTAAAGAACAGCTTAAACAGCTTCTTTGCCTGTGCCTCGTCCACATCATCCATAAATGGCTCAAGCAGCTCATCAATGTTTCCTAAATAAACCGGGTAATTGGTGACACTTGGAACATTCTTATAGAAAATCAAAAGAGAGTTGATTGCCTCGTAGATATCCTTCGGCGGGTCAAGCTGTAAGAACTTGCTTCCTTCTCTCATAAACTTTGCATAGTCCGGGACAATGTATCTCGGTCTTACCGGTGCATGACCCTCAAACAGATCACAGATGCACTGCTTTCCCTCAACCGGCTCAAGAAGATCCTCGAGTCCGTCTGGAAGATCCAGTACCTCAAGCAAAGAGTCTGCCTGTCCTGCAAGGTTAGTCAGCTTCTGCTCATGTGTCAGTTTACGGCTTGTAATAATATTTAATATTTCCTGTCTCGTGTTTTCCACACGTTCCATTGATATTGGTCTCAAAATGGCACCATCCTTTCTTAAGCTTACTTAAATTGGTACAACACTTTAATACAGCCTGCTTTTGTTGCCGCATTAAAGTGTTGTTATATTTCAGAGTTTAGTATTAAACGCTACTTTCTCATTTATATTCTATACTGTTTTTTGCTTTTAGTAAAGAGTTTTTCAAGAAAAAAAGAACCGTCACTATGTCATGTGACGATTCTTTGCCTTATATTACAGCACCTTAGATAAAAATTCACGTGCACGCTGCGTTTTCGGATTTGCAAAAAACTCCTTAGGATCACCACTCTCTAGAATACGGCCATCATCCATAAAGATAACACGATTTGCAACTTCTCTTGCAAAGCCCATCTCATGAGTGACAACGATCATTGTCATACCTTCTGCAGCAACGCTCTTCATAAGATCAAGTACCTCTCCTACCATCTCTGGATCAAGCGCACTTGTTGGCTCGTCAAATAAAATTACATCCGGATTCATAGCAAGTGCACGCACAATTGCGACACGCTGTTTTTGACCACCAGAAAGTGTTGATGGATACACATCTGCCTTGGATTCAAGACCAATGCGCTTTAAAAGCTCCATTGCCTCATTTTTTACTTCCTCGTGGATCTGCTTTTTGCTCTTTCCTGTTTTTAGCTTTTTTGCTTCTTTACAGCGTACATATTCTGGTGCCAGCATAATATTTTCCAACACTGTCTTATTGTTAAACAGATTAAAATGCTGAAATACCATACCCATATGACGGCGATGAACATTAATATCTACCTTCATATCTGCAATATCAACACCATTAAAAATGATCTTTCCTGATGTTGGATCTTCCATACAATTCAGGCATCGTAAGAATGTACTTTTTCCAGAACCAGAAGGACCAATAACTGCAACAATATCACCCTTCTCTACTTTAAAGTTAATTCCCTTGAGAACCTCAAGATCATGAAAGTTTTTCTTCAAATCAATTACGTCTATCACTCTTCTTCAGGCTCCTTTCCATTAATTTAATACCAAGGCTGATCAAAAGTACAATCACAATGTAAATAAGTGCCATTACAAGATATGGTACCATAAACTCGTAGCTGTTTGTTCCGATATAGTTGAATGCAACATAAAGATCGGCAGCTCCAACAAAGCTTACAACTGATGTCTCCTTGACAAGTGCGATAAACTCATTTCCAAGTGTCGGCAAAATATTTTTTACAGCCTGTGGGATGACGATTTTGATCATCGTGACCGAAAAACTAAGTCCGACTGCTCTTCCTGCCTCCATTTGTCCTGGATCGACGGACTCAATGCCCGCACGCATCATCTCTGAAATATAAGCTCCGCTGTTTAAGCCAAAGACAAGCATGGATACCTGCACACCTGTCATATGCGCTCCCAAAAGAGGAAGCAGTACATAGTAGCACACCAGAAGCTGCACAACCATTGGCGTTCCGCGAAACAGCCCCACATAAAAGCTACAAAAGCCATTCAATACACGCGGAAGAAGCTTATACTTTGGCATTACTCTTACCGAAGCAATCAATGTTCCAATCAGAACACCAACTAATAGACCTACTACCGCAATCATAACAGTATTCTGAAGGCCCTCAAGCACACGGACATATCCACGCTGCTCCACGAAAATCTCAATAAAACGGTCTATTTTACGACCAAAATCTCCCATCCTGTTACTCCTTACAGTGAATTAATTGCTGCAGTGATGCTTTCTGCCGGTGCTGCGTCAATGATAACATAATCCAGATTTCCATTCAGAAGATCCTGTACAGCTAATGAACCATTCTTATATCCAACCAGAGTCATATCAAATCCTGCAAAATCAAGGTCTTCGCTTCCCTCAACATAAAACTGAGCTGTTGTTCCATTCTGTGCACCAACCTTTGTCTTGCTATCAAAGGTCTTAAAGATAGCTTCTACATCTTCCTTTGTCTTGCATGCGTCAAACGTCGTATCATCTGCTGCAACGATCAGCTTCTGTGATGCATTATAATAAGAATCAGTAAATGTTACCTGATCTTTTCTGCTCTCAGTAATAGTAAGTCCTGCCATTGCGATATCACACTTTTGCTGTCCAACAGCCAGACATACAGCATCAAAATCCATGTTCTGAATTACAAGCTCTTTGCCTAAATAATCAGCAAGAAGTGCTGCCATCTCCATATCGATACCACAGTAATCTTCGCCCTTCATATACTCAAATGGCTCAAAACCTGCATTAGTTGCTACGACTAACTGATCCTTAGACTCATCATATTCTGCAGACTTTACCATAACCGGCTCTCCATCGCCAAAGTAATGATTGCAGATCTCATCAAATGTGCCATCCTCCATGATCTTTGCGATGAACTCATTTGTCTTCTCTAACAGCTCAGGCTGCTCCTTATCTACACCAAATGCATACTGCTCACTTGTCAGTTCAATATCAATAACACGAACTTTTGCATTTTCATCTGCCTTTGCTTCTGTTTCCTTAGAAGCTGCCTCACTAGATGCTTCCTCAGAAGAAGCCTTTTCTGAAGAAACTTCCTCAGAAGAAGCCTCTTCTGAAGATACCTTTTCTGTCTCTTTCTCAGTCGCAGCCTCGGTCTTCTTCTCAGTTGCTGCCTCAGTCTTCTTCTCAGTTGCTGCCTCAGTCTTCTTCTCGGTTGCTGCCTCAGTTGCCTTTGTTGAAGCTGCTGTAGTAGTCTTCTTATCACTGCTGTTTGAGCCACATCCTGCAAGCATTACTGCTGCTGCCATTGAAACTGCTGTCATTGATGCAAATACTTTTCTCATAATCTATTCTCCTCTTTTTGGCTGTTTATCGTTAATCACGATACCACCCAGCCGTAATTGCACACAGTAACTTATAAGTTACTGTGTAAAAAAGATGGCAGTGACCACGTCACTGCCACCTCGTCATGGCATTATCCACCAATTAGTCCAGCTCGTATACGTCGCCGTACTTCTCCTCGAACTCTTCCTGATTCTTTGGAACTACCAAATCACCAGCAATGATATCCTTCTTTGCATCCTCGATCTTCTCAAGAACATCCTTAGACAGGTTGTCTGTGGTCGGAGCGATATCAACACCGCCTGCTGCCAGGTCATATGTTGCAACACCACCCTCAAGCGTTCCAAGAATGGCCTTCTTTGTTGCATCGTAGCAAGCATTATCAACTCTCTTTAAAGCGGAAGTCAGGATAGTCTCAGGTGCCAGTGGGCTCTGGTCAGAGTCAACACCGATTGCCCAGATACCGTTCTCCTTACAACCATCAATTACACCAAGACCTGTACCACCAGCTGCATGGAATACAACATCTGCGCCCTTTGTTACCATGGTGTTTACTGCAGTCTTTCCGGCACTTGCATCGCCAAAGGAATTTGCATTGTACTGAAGAATGGTTGCATCTGGATTTGCATCAAGAACACCTGCACAGTAACCATAACCGAAGGAGTTCATTGTCTCATTTGCCTGTCCTACGACAAAACCTACAACATTGCTCTCAGTTGTGTAGCCAGCTGCTAAACCTACTAAGTAGGAAGCCTGCTCCTGCTCAAACATCATACATGTTACATTATCCAGATCTGCATTAGAAGCATCATCAACAATTGCAAACTTCTGATCTGGATTCAGCTCTGCTGCATCACGAACAGCATCTGCCATTACATAACCAGTACAGATAATCAAATCATAATCTTCGTCTAAGAAGCTCTCGATATTTGGAACGAAGTCTGCATCACCCTTAGACTCGATGTACTTAACCTCACAACCAAAGTTCTCAGCGGCTCTCTGTAAGCCTTCCCATGCGGACTGGTTGAAGGAACCATCATTCACACCGCCGACATCAGTAACCATACCGATCTTAAATCCTGTTCCATCGATATCCTCTTCTGTCTCTGCCTCTGTATCTTCTTCTGAAGATGCTTCCTCTGACTCTGCCTCAGATACTTCCTCTGAAGATGCTTCCTCACTGGATGCTTCCTCAGTATCTGCCTCAGTTGCCTCTTCGCTGGATGCTTCCTCTGAAGATGCCTCTTCACTAGATACTTTCTCTGAAGATGCTTCCTCACTAGATGCTTCCTCTGAAGATACCTCTTCGCTGGATGCTTCTTCTGTCTCTGCCTCAGTTGCTTCCTCGCTGGATGCTTCCTCGGTCTTAGCCTCGGTTGCTACTTCGCTAGACTCTTCCTCAGTCTCTGCCTGTGCGGAAACGTCCTCACTGCTTGCCTCTTCGGAAGATGCCTCTTCACTGGATGCTTCCTCGGTCTTTGCCTCGGTTGCTTCCTCGCTGGATGCTTCCTCAGTCTTTGCCTCAGTTGCTGCCTCTGTTTCTTTCTCAGTTGCCGCTTCGGTTTCCTTCTCAGTAGCCTTCTCAGTCTTAGCCTCAGTAGTAGCTACCTCTGTTTTTTTCTCAGTAGCTGCCTCTGTCTTCTTCTCAGTTGCTGCTGTAGTTTTCTTTGTGTCAGTCTTGCCACAAGCAGCAAGAGATGCTGCCATAGAACCTGCCATCAAAACGGCAAAAAGTTGTTTCCTTCTCATCGTCGACTCCTCCTTATTAGATGCTGCGTTTTTTGATAACGCTCCGATTCTTGTCCATTGTAACACGTTGCTTTTGTGTCGTCAACAGTCACCTTACGTGTTTTTCTCAAAATTTCTTCTTTTATTTTACATTTGAAAGCAAAAATATTAAACTTGTGTTTGTGCAGACAGATGCTGGCGAATGCGATTCTTAATCATATCCATTGCTACCAGATTCATACCACCCTCTAGCACAATAATATCTGCATTCTTCTTACTCGGCTCTACAAATTCCTCGTGCATTGGCTTTACCGTATTCATATACTGTGAAATCACAGACTCTAATGAACGCGCACGCTCAATTACATCACGCTGGATTCTTCTGATAATACGAATATCAGCATCTGTATCAACGAAAATTTTAATATCCATTTCTTTGCACAGCTCTTTGTTTTCAAAAATCAGGATTCCCTCAACAATAATCACATTTGTCGGGTAAATCACCTGAAAATTACGGCTTCTGTTGTGAACTGTGTAATCATAAATCGGACAGTTGATTGGCTCACCTTTTTTTAACTGACGCAAATGCTGCAGCATAAGATCAGTGTCAAATGCATTCGGATGATCATAATTTAAATGTGTTCTTTCCTCATACGTCATTTCATCGTGCGCCTTATAATAATCATCATGCTTAAGCACAGTAATCTGATCGCCAAAGTGATTTACAAGCTGTTTTGTAAGTGTCGACTTTCCGCTTCCTGTTCCTCCCGCAATTCCGATTACCAGGATATTGTTATTACTCATTTGCTTTATCCTTTCTTATTATGTCTCTTAGTGCCTCCACTGCTGTTGTAATTGCAAGCTCCGTGTCGTGAACAACTGGATTTTCCATGTTCAGTTTTGCGCGCTCCTGATTTGCCACAACCAAAAAGATAGATCCAACGCGCACACGAAGATAATTTCCAACAACAAATAATGCCGCTGACTCCATCTCTGATGCAAGGCATCCTAAGCGTTTCCATGCTTCCCACTTATTTAAAAGTTCATAGCTGACAGGCTTTGTCTCTGGCTCATGCTGTCCATAAAATGCATCCTTACACTGAACAACACCAACATGATACGGATATTTTCCCTTTTCTGCTGCCTGCACAAGCGCCTGAACCATATGAAAGTCAGCAACTGCCGGATATTCAATTGGTGCATATTCACGGCTTGTCCCTTCCATACGAATTGCACCTGTTGCAATCACTAAATCACCGCTTTTTACAGGAATCTGCATACCTCCACATGTTCCGACACGAATAAATGTATCGGCACCAATCTTTACAAGCTCCTCCATTGCAATTGATGCAGAAGCACCGCCGATACCAGTTGACGTTACACTAACTTTCTCTCCTTCAAGATATCCTGTGTATGTCACATATTCACGGCTATCCGCCATCTTCACTGGATTGTCAAAATGAGCTGCAATCTTTTCACAACGCTTCGGATCTCCTGGAAGAAGCACATAGCGGCCTACATCACCTTTACCTAGCTGAATATGATACTGCAATTCTGGTCTTTCTGAATAATTTACCATACTTTTCCCCTTTCGCCTTATATTTATTCTTATATTTTTGATCTTGTTGATAGTATATCATCTAAAGCGTCTGAAAACAAGTACGATTCCTTATTACTTTTTAAGAAATAATGCGACTGTCTCAATTCCTCCAGTAGCCGGGAACATATCAACGGCTCTTGCTTTTACCATACGATAGCCCGCTGCTTCTAATACTTCTCTGTCACGCACAAGACTTGTGGGCTTGCAGGAAACATAAACAATTGTTGGTACATCAAATGCGATAATCTTAGGAAGCGCCTTTGGATGAATACCATCTCTTGGCGGATCAAGCACTATCAGATCTGGCTTCTCAGTCAAATCATCAACAACCTTTAACACATCACCTGCTATAAAGCTGCAGTTATCAAGTCCATTTAATTTGGCATTGACACGCGCTGCCTCTACTGCTTCCTCAACAATCTCCACGCCAGTCACATGTTTTGCCACAGGTGCTAAAATCTGGGCAATTGTGCCAGTTCCGCTGTAGAGATCAAAGATTACCTTCTGATTTGTTTCTCCAATATAATCTCTTACTGTCTGATATAAAAGCTCGGCACCTCTTGAATTTGTCTGAAAAAATGAAAACAATGTAACACAAAATGAAAGTCCCAGTAACTTTTCAGTAATCCAATCTTTGCCGTATAAAACTTCTGTATTATCGCTTTGCACTACATCTGCAAGTGAATCATTAGTAATATGTAAAACACCTGCAAGGCTGCCTTCTAATGGCAGCGCCTTTAATTTTTCTGTCAATTCTGCAAGCTGCATAGTAGACGCATCTGCCTGTGAAGAAGCAACTACGGCGACTAAAAGTTCTCCCGTTGCAGCGCTGGAGCGAAGCAGCAAATGACGAAGAACACCTTCATGGCGCATTCTATGATAAAATGGAATATTCAACTTTGAAAAATGGTCAAGCACTGCCATTGCAGCCATACGCATATCAGGTGTCATAATCTGACATGTTTCAATACCCGCAATATCATAAAAGCTGCCTCTTTGATGCATACCAAGTGCAAGAGGACCGCCCATATAAGAATCACCAAATGTCAGCTCTACCTTATTGCGATATCCGCTTACAACAGGACTAGACACTATTCCTTCAAATGTATAATCGGTGCCGCCATTATCAAGCATTTTCTTAATCTGTGCTTCTTTAATTGCCAGCTGCTTTTCGTATGGAAGCGTCTGATACAGACATCCACCGCATTTTCCTGCCCACTCACAAAGACAGGCAGTCTCATCAGCTGACTTTTCTAATATCTCAAGCAAAATGCCTTCTATTTTTTCTTTTCTCTTTTTCTTTACACGAAAACGTAATTTTTGACCTGGGATGCCATATTTTACCTGTGCAGTTTCCCCTTCATCTGTCACGACAATCGCTTTGTCTGGAAAAAGGACCTCCTGCACGCGGCCCTCATAAATCTCGCCTTTTTTCATACACATCTCCTTTTCTTGAACTAAAATCCCCGCCGTTTTGCGGCGGGGATATCATTTTTATTTACTTACCTATTGATGTCAGATCAGTCTTCATCCTCATCATCAGACTCTTCATCCTCAGATTTTTCCTCAGCCTCATCAGATTCCTCTTCTTTAGCCTCGTCTTCTTTCTCCTCTTCTTCGTCATCATCATCGAAGAAATCGTCGTCAAAGTCATCATCAAAATCATCATCCAGATCATCTAAATAATCCGGCTTCAGATAACGGTACAGTGCATATGCTGCACCTGCAATTGCTGCAATTACAGCGATTGCTGCAATCACATAACAAAATTTGCACTTTTTCTCATTCTCTTCATTAGACTTGAGAACCTCATGAACCTTTACTGCCTGCAGCAGATCATCAAACTTTGCCATAAAACCCATCCTTTCTTTTTTCTAAAGATCAATCTTAGAATAGTATACCATATGATCTGTAAAATTACTAGCTTTATCTTTGTCGTTTTAGATAAATTTTATTAAATCTTTTTAAGTTTTGCAAATCCTGCAAACAACTTTTTTACGCCTGCTGTATCAAACTCAACTGTTACCTGATAATCTTTTTTCATATCTTCGACTGCAAGCACTGTTCCCTTTCCAAATTTGATATGGGAAACTCTATCGCCTTCTTTGTAGTCAAGGCTATCTGGCTTTGGACTTGAGAATGCTTTTGCATACTTTAAATCAAAGACATTATCATAGTTTGTCTTTTTTGCCGTTTGACTTCCCTGTGATGCACTAAATGAGCTGCCTGATGACATAGAAGATGAACCGCCAAACAAACTGCCTGACAGTGAGTTTGCAGTCATAGATGGTCCTTTCTTAAAAAGACCTCCGAATGTCTCTTCCTTCCAGTCAAGCTTTTCCTGCGGCAGTTCTTTAACAAAACGCGAAATTGCACTGTATTGAATATTTCCATGAACCATACGCTGCTTTGCTGCTGTCAGCGTCAGCTGCTGCATTGCTCTTGTAATACCCACATAGCAAAGTCTTCGTTCTTCCTCGATATCTCCCGGATCACCGCTGTTCATTGACATGTAGCTTGGGAAAAGTCCTTCTTCCATACCTGTCATATAGACAACTGGAAACTCGAGTCCCTTTGCACTATGCAGTGTCATTAATGTTAAACTGTCTGCCTCACTGTCCATGTTGTCAATATCTGCCACAAGCGCTACCTCCTCCAAAAAGTCAGTAAGCGCTGCTTCATCATGATTTGCATAATAGTCAGCTGCTTTATTCTGAAATTCATCAAGATTTTCCTGCTTTGCCTGTGCCTTATCTTCCTCAAGCTTTTCTAACTCTTCTAAGTAGCCAGTCTGCTCTAAGATGCTTTCAATCAGCTCTGCTGCATCTAGCTCCTTTGCAAGCGCACGAAATACCATGATCTGATTGACAAAGCCTTTTATCTTATCAGCTGCCTTTCCAATTCCTGGAATCTGTTCTGCCTGCTCCATTGCCTGAAATAGCCGCATTCCATGCTCAGAAGCATAGACAGCCAGCTTATTTAACGTCACTTGCCCAATTCCACGCTTTGGCACATTTACAATTCTCGTAACAGACAGATCATCACGTCCGCTGTCAATTGTCTTTAAGTAGGCTAAAATATCCTTGATTTCCTGTCTCTGGTAGAAATTCACACCACCGACAAGACGATACGGTACACTCTTTTTAATGCATTTCTCTTCAAATGCGCGTGACTGTGCATTTGTACGGTAAAGAATTGCACAGTCCTGATACTGATACTTTCCCATATGAACTGATGTCTGAATCTTGTCAATTACATCTTCTGCCTCACCATAAGCAGTCTCGTAGTGAATAAAGGAAACCTCTTTTCCTTCTCCATTTTCACTCCAAAGATGTTTTTCCTTTCGATGTGCATTATTTGCAATTACTGAGTTTGCGGCTTCGAGAATATTATTTGTGGAACGATAATTTTGCTCAAGCTTGACAACCTTTGCACCTGGAAAAGTCTCCTCAAAGCTTAAAATATTTGTAATGTCTGCACCTCTAAATTTATAGATAGACTGATCGTCATCTCCAACCACACATAAATTATGATATTTTCCAGAAAGCAGGCGAATAAGCTCAAATTGAACTGAATTAGTGTCCTGATACTCGTCAACCATAATGTAGCGCAGACGTTCCTGATAAGCTTCTAAAATATCTCTATTTTCGCGCAGCAGACGAACTGTCAAAAGAAGCAAATCATCAAAATCAACTGCGTTATTATCAATTAATGTTTTCTGGTATGCTTTATAGATTTTTGCCTCCTGGCAAATTCGAAAATCTCCGCCAGCCTGTGTTTCAAAATCCTGTGGCTCAATCATTTCATTTTTGGCCGCTGAAATTACACCAAGCAGCGGTCCTTCCCTATATTGCTTAGGATCAAGGTCAAGCTCTTTAACTGCCTTTCGGATTACACTCTTTTGATCATCTGTATCGTAAATCGTAAAGTGATTATCATAGCCAAGACGGTCTATATATCTTCGCAGAATGCGCACACAAGAGCTGTGGAATGTCGCTACCCATATGCTCTCTGCCCCGAACTCAACCAGGCGGTCGACACGATCCCGCATCTCCTGTGCTGCCTTATTTGTAAAGGTAATTGCCATGATATTCCATGGATTTACTCCCTTTTCCTCAATCAAATATGCAATACGATGCGTCAGCACACGCGTTTTTCCTGAGCCTGCTCCTGCAAGTATCAAAAGCGGCCCCTCAGTGCAGCTGGCCGCCTCTTTTTGAACTGGATTTAATGACTGTAAAATATCGGACACGTTTTTCCTCCATAAAAATGGAAGAAAGACTGTACGCACAGTCTCCCTCCATTATCTTTTTTATATTTTTGTAATTATGCAAGCTTTGTACCGCAGTTTGAGCAGAATCTTGCACCATTTGTCGGTGTTCCACAGTTCGGACAGAACTTCGGCACAGTACCATTTGAAGCTGGAGCTGCCTGATTCTGCTGTGCATTATTCTGCATATTGCCGTTCATCATCTGGCCCATCATCTGACCCATTGCCATACCCATCTGCATACCAGCCATATTGCCTGCCATGCTGCCGGCTGCTGTGTTTGGCTGTGTAAGCGCATCTGCCATCTGCATCTGTGTATATGTATTTACATTTCCGATCATGGACTGAGCTGCTGCCTTCTGCTGCATCTTAGCAACCTCCTCCGGATAGGAAACGCTCTGAATCGTAAAGCTTGTAATAGCAATTCCGATCTTTACCATCTCCATATCAAGATCTGATGCAATACCCTTGCCGATGTCGTATGCATTTGCCTGAAGGTTAAACATATCCTTTCCTTCTTTTGAAATCCACTTCATCATCAGCATATCAAGCATAGACATTACACGTTCCTTGATATCCTCTACGTTAAACTCTGACTTAATGCCGGCAATTTTGTCGATTAAAACCTGCTCATCAGAAACCTTGAAGCTAAATGTACCAAATGCACGGATTGGCATACCGCCAGGCAAGCCCTGAACCGGCAGATTAATCGCATTTTTTGTGCCCCATTTTACTGTAAATTCCTTTGTATTGATAAACAGCACCTCTGCACGCAGCGGTGTGTTAAATCCAAATGTAAAACTTTTCAGTGTAGATAAAAATGGAATAATATCGGAAGAAATATCAAAGTTTCCCTCTTCACGGAAAATACCCTCGATTCTTCCATTATACATAAAGATCGCGTCCTGTCCCGGACGAATAATCAGACGGCTCCCCTTCTTGATCTCGCTACTTGGAAACTTCCAGAAAATAATATCATCCGAGTATTCTTTCCACTCTACAACACTGGAGAATTGTCCACCAAATAATCCCATACTCGTCAACCTTCCTTATTTTTGTAGTTAGTTAAGTTTTGCCTTCAGTGCCGCTAATTCATCATCAATATCAGATGTACCTGCCACATCATCAAGATCATACTTACGTGCCAGATCATCTACATTTGTATCTGCAGACGCATTTAACTGTGCCATAGCATTTGCAGTATCAAGCATCTTATTTGCCTTTTCCTCCATACGATCAAATGCTGACATATTGTTTGATACACCCCTTAATGATGATCCAACCTGATTTACACGCTCCTGAGCCTTTGCAACAGCTACCTTCGCCTTGATCGTTTCCTTGCGTGCTCTTAAATCTGAAATATCATTTACAAGCTTATCATGCATCTGACGCATCTTCTGTGCGTTTGCTGCTGCCGTGTCATATGTGAGCTTTAAGCCCTCAAGCTTAGACTGTGCTGTCTTCTTTGACTGTAAAAATACTCTTGCATCATTATCGTTTCCTGCTGCAACAGCCTTTTCTGCATATTTCTGATACTTTTCAACTTCTGCAAGTGCCTCGTCATAAGCTCTCTTTGCACGTGCTTCTTCAGCCATTACTGACGCTGTTTCTGCCTTTACCTTGCCTAAATCGTCCTCAAGGTTTCTCATGTACTGATCAATCATTTTTTCCGGATTCTCAGCCTTATCAAGCATAGCATTGATGTTAGCTGACATAATATCTTTAAATCTCTGAATTACTCCCATAGTCATTTCCTCCTTAAAAAAACCTATGTTTGTTAACCTGTTAACTTTATTATATCGTATCTTTATGTGTTTGTCACTAGGATTTTGAAAATTTCTCTTGCTATCTGGTTTTGAAAACGATATAATGTAGTTATTACAGTTCACGCATCCAGTTAGACGTTTTGCAACGACGCACGGAACGTGCGGTTTTGTGAATGGGCGTCCCGTGAACGTCAACATTGCTACACAATATTTAGGAGGCTTTAAATGACTAACGATGAGCTTTTTTCACAGCTGCTTGATAAAATCAGCTCTTTTGACTATATACACGCTAATCAGATTCCGAACATTGACCTTTACATGGATCAGGTGACAACCTTTATGGATACACACCTTGGTGCTACAAGGCGCTATGATGAGGATAAGGTTTTAACAAAAACTATGATCAATAATTACGCCAAAAACAACCTGCTTCCTTCTCCGGTCAGAAAAAAATACACAGAAAATCATATCCTACAGTTGATTCTTATTTACTATATGAAAAGTTTTCTGTCAATCAGCGATATTGAAACTATGCTAAAGCCATTGACACAGCATTTCTGGGATGAAAACAGTTCTCCTAATTTTGCAGAAATTTATAGTAAGATTTTTTCATACGCAGATAATGGCATCAAACCGCTTGCAGACGATCTTCGCCATAAATTTGAGACTTCAAAGGAAACTTTTTCCTGCGATGATGATGAGCAAGATTCTTACCTGCAGCTATTTACGTTTCTGTGCATGACGATTTATGATATATACATGAAAAAACAGGTTGTAACAGGTGTCATTGATGAATTAAAAAGACGTCAGGATGCCTCTGATGAACGAGCAAAAGCTGCTGAAAAAGAAAAACGTGAAGAACGAAAGCGCAAATAAAAAAGAGCTACCGGCATACATTCTAGTATGTCAGTAGCTCTTTTATTATATCTTGATTATTCAGCGTCTGGCTTTTCAGCCTCTACGATTGCACTCTTCTGCATCGGGATACGGCAGTTTTTATTGTTTCCAAACTCTACGATTACTGTATCATCTGTAATGTCGATAACAGTTCCGTAAAAACCGGAAGTTGTCAAAACGATATCACCAACTTCAAGTGCAGATAACATCTGAGACTGCTTCTTCTGCTCCTTCTTCTGAGGACGAATTGCAACAAAATACATAACACCGATGATGATTACCATATAGCCAACGATCATAATCAGGCTGGTTGCTCCATTTGCGCCAGTTGCGGCACCGTCTGCTGTTGTCGCACATCCTGTCATAGAAAACAGTGCGGTCATAACTGCCGCTGCAGCTGCTAACTTCTTCTTCATAGTTTCCTCTCATTTCCGCTGCATATGCAGCTTGTAATTTCGTATTCGAATCTAAAATTCTAAGGCAATGCCCCGAGGTGAATATGACTTAGTCCTGTGGACCGGCAGCCATAGATTCGAGCATATTCTTTTTATACTCCGCAAAGCATCCGTTGTCAATGCTTTCACGAATTTCAGTCATTAAATTATTATAAAAATACAGATTGTGAAGAACGCACAGACGCATGCCAAGCATTTCCTTTGCTTTTAGCAGATGACGAATATACGCTCTGCTATAAGCACGGCATGCCGGACACTGACAGCCTTCCTCGATTGGTCTTGAATCAAGCTCATAGCGGGCATTAAACAGATTAAGCTTGCCATGCTTTGTATAAACATGACCATGACGGCCGTTTCTGCTTGGATATACACAGTCGAAGAAATCAATTCCGCGGTCAACACCCTCAAGTATATTTGCCGGAGTTCCAACACCCATTAAATAAGTTGGCTTATTCTTTGGCAAATATGGTACCACTGCATCTAAAATGCGATACATTTCCTCATGGCTTTCTCCAACTGCAAGTCCGCCGACTGCATAACCATCAAGATCCATCTCGCTTATGCGTTTTGCATGCTCAATACGGATATCCTCATAAACACCGCCTTGGTTAATTCCAAACAACAGCTGATGCGGATTTATTGTATCCTCAAGTGAATTTAAACGTGCCATCTCTGTCTTACAGCGTGCAAGCCATCTTGTGGTACGCTCTACGCTGTTTATGATATAGCTGCGGTCTGCCACAGAAGACGGACACTCATCAAATGCCATTGCAATAGTAGAACCAAGATTAGACTGAATCTGCATACTCTCCTCTGGCCCCATAAAAATACGATGGCCATCGATATGAGACTGGAAGTAAACTCCTTCTTCCTTAATCTTTCTCATTCCGGCAAGAGAAAATACCTGAAAACCGCCGGAATCTGTTAGAATCGGGCGGTCCCAATTCATAAATTTATGCAGACCGCCAAACTGCTTGATCAGCTTATCTCCCGTTCTTACATGAAGATGATACGTATTGGACAGCTCTACCTGTGTATGGATTTCCTTTAAATCCATTGTTGATACAGCACCTTTAATTGCGGCAACTGTACCAACATTCATAAATACAGGTGTCTGAATTTCTCCATGAACGGTAGAGACACGGGCTCTTTTTGCCCGTCCCTCTGTTTTTAAAATTTCATATTCCATTATTACTTACCTTATTTAGAAGTCTTCTTTGCCTTACGTTTGTCAAGAGCGTTCTTTAAATCATACCACAGGCAGCCTGCGATGCATACAGAAGAATAGCATCCGCAGACAACACCTACGATAAGTGGCAGTGCAAACTCCTTGATGGATGTTACACCAAGAATATAAAGAACTACTACCATGATAAGAGTTGTCAAAGAGGTATTGATGCTTCGTGACAATGTCTGTGTAACAGAAACATTGACAACTTCTGCCAAATTCTTGTTAGTGTGCAAATTCTCACGGATACGGTCAAATACAACGATTGTCGCATTGATAGAATATCCAACGAGAGTCAGCATACAAGCAATAAACGTATTTCCTACAGTCCAGCGAAGCACTGCATAAAATGCCAGTAAAACAAAGACATCGTGAAGAAGCGGAAGAACAGAGCTTGCACCAAAGCTAAACTCCTTGAAACGAATCCATACGTAAATTAACATAAAGATTGCTGCAATAATGACAGACAAAATTGCAGAACGCTTCATCTCACCGCTGACTGCAGCACTGATATTTTCAGTCTGAATGGTACTCTCATCTACTCCAAAGGTCTCTGACAGCTTACTGTAAAGTGCATCTCTTTCATCTACAGTAAGTGTTCTTGTCTTAATAATAACCTCGTTGCTTCCTGTAACAGGTGTCATCTGGATATCATTGTCACCTGTTACCTCGCTTACAACTGGCTGTACATCACTTTCGAGCTTCTCAACACTGTAATTCTCATTAAAGGTTACGCTAGTGGAAGCACCGCCAATAAAATCAAGACTGTAGTTGAAGATATGACCATTTACACCACTGACTACCATCGCAACAATACCGATTGCAATAACAATACCTGATGCGCTGTAGAACAGCTTTCTTTTTCCAATAAAGTTAAATGTTTTTGTGTAAACAGTCTTTCCATACAGCTTTTCATCCTGCAGACCAACTGCATAGAAGCTCTTCAAGATATTCTTTGTAATTACAAGTGCTGTAAACATGGATACAACGATACCAAGAGCCAATGTCTGAGCAAAGCCCTTTACTGTACCAGAACCGATAAAATACAAAACACCTGCTGCGATCAATGTAGTAACATTTCCATCGATGATTGCGGAAAATGCCTTAGCAAATCCTGCATCAATTGCTGTACGAACACTCTTTCCAGCTCCGATCTCCTCACGGATACGTGCGAAAATAATACAGTTTGCATCTACAGCCATACCAATACCAAGAATAATACCGGCAATACCTGGAAGTGTCAGTGTAATTTCCTCGTTAAACGCACTTAACAGAACAATTACAAACGCAGTATACATAACAAGCGCGATAGATGCTGCCAAACCTGGAATACGATAGTAGATAATCATGAAAGCAAATACTAAGATCAGACCGATCACACCTGCCATAAGGCTTGTACGAACTGCATCCTGTCCTAATTTTGCACCAACTACCTGAGAACGCATCTCCTGCAATTGAACAGGCAGTGCTCCGATACGAATATTGGAAGCAAGTGTCTGTGCTGCCTCAAGATCACCCATACCAGTAATGGAGCATGTATCAGACGCAATATGCTCATTTACAGTCGGGGCACTTAACACTTCGCCGTTATACATAATGTAAATTCTGCCCTTTGTAGGTGCTAACTCCTCTGTTGCCTTTGAGAATGCCTCGACACCATCAGATGTCAGCGTCAGATTTACAACATACTCTCTTGCATTTGTTGTTGCATTGCTTCTTGCACCGGCCTGTGCGTCCTTAATCTGATTTCCGTCCATGACCTTGGTTCCCTCTGGATCACTTGAATCCGTACAGAAAATCAAGGTACCTGGTTTTCCAAGCTCCTGCAAAACTGCATTTGCATCTGTTGCACCTGGAATGTCTACCGTAATACGGTCAGATCCCTCAAAATAAACCTGTGCTTCAGTTGAATAATCCTGCACACGTTTTTCAAGCTTTGCCTTCGTGTCGGACATATCCTGGCTGTTTACATCGCCTACTGCCTCATAGGTGATGCTGACACCGCCTCTAAGGTCAAGACCAAGGCTGATGTCGTTTAAACTTCCTGAACGATCACTTCCAAGGCCGCTGACGGCTGTGTATACGACAAATGCGATGACTGCCAAAAGCACAACCAGACGGATAATCCCTTTTTTCTTGCTCATCTTTCTATCTCCTTCTCTATTCGGAGGCTGTCTAAGATAGTCTCCTTTTTCATACAGATCTAAGATCCGTACTAATTCATGTTAACACACGTGGGAGATTTCACCGGCAACATCAGCAGATGCCCCTGTCTCTTCTTCCATGTCAGCAAGCGCTGCCTTAATCATGATGGCACACTCGATACGCTTCTGCTGCATCTTACATCCAACATCATAGGAACCTGTGATAGAACCTGTGAAGTTGTATGCATTTGCATTACAGCCGCCGCTGCAATAATACTTCGCGAAGCAATTCTGACAGGCTGGCTTTGCATATACATTGCACTGTTTAAATTCATCGCATATATCCTGCTTTACAATACCATCATAAACATTTCCAAGTAAAAACTCTTCCTGTCCAACAAACTGATGGCACGGATAGAAATCACCCCACGGGGTGACAGCCAGATATTCTGTTCCAGAACCACAGCCTGACAAACGCTTTGCCACGCATGGACTCTGTGTCAAATCAATATTAAAGTGGAAGAAATTAAATCCCTTTCCAGCTTTACGATATTCCAAATAAGCATCAGCAAGCTTATCATATTCTTCAAGGATACGCGGCAGATCTTCTTCGCGGATTGCATAATCATCCTCTGGTGATGCAACAACCGGCTCCATAGACATCTGCTTAAAACCAAGATCAGCATAATGAAGCACATCCTTTGAAAAATCAAGATTATTTCTTGTAAATGTCCCTCTGACATAATAATTTGTCTGATTGCGGCTTTCTGCAAACTTCTGGAATTTTGGAACGATTAAATCATAGCTTCCCTTTCCGTTTCTAAAAGGACGCATTTTATCATTTACTTCTTTTCTTCCATCAAGACTAAGCACTACATTGCTCATCTCTTTATTACAAAATTCCATTACTTCATCGTTTAAAAGCACACCATTTGTGGTCAGTGTAAAACGAAACAGCTTATTATGCTCTTTTTCAAGAGATCTTCCATATTTTACAAGCTCTTTTACGACATCCCAGTTCATAAGAGGCTCACCACCAAAGAAATCGACCTCAAGATTTCTGCGGTTTCCAGAGTTTGCAACTAAAAAGTCGAGTGCCTTCTTGCCGACCTCAAGGCTCATAAGTGCACGACGTCCGTGATACTCACCTTCCTCAGCAAAACAATACTTGCAGGCAAGATTACAATCATGGGCAATATGCAGGCAAAGTGCCTTCACTACCGTTTTTCTCTTTTTGAAGTCTGTCATATACTTCTGATAAATATCTTCTGTATACAGCATTCCCTCATTCTTTAAACGGGTGATCTCTTCGTAGGCCGCCTCAAGCTCTTCTCTTGGGTAACTGTCAAGAGAAGCAAAAATGGCTTCCTTATCTTCCTGCTTCTCATATACAGGAATCATATCATATACCACGTCATCTACTACATGTACAGCGCTGGAGTTTACGTCCATAACAATGTTGTAGCCATGGCTCTTATATTGATGTATCACTACTATTCAACCTTTCTTATCTTTATCCTTCTTCATAAAAATGCATACAATGGAAAACCGAGGAGTTTCCTCCCCGGCTTTCCATCAACCAAGTCCAGAAAAATTACTTGTTGTTTTCGCAGCTCTGATTTCCTACTGTACAGGAAGTCTTACATGCGGACTGGCAAGAAGTCTGGCACTCGCCACAGCCACCCTTTGCCATGGTGTTCTGCAAAGTCTTGCTTGTTAAGGTCTTAGTTTCCTTCATATCTTCATCCTCCTATCTCGAATATCTGATAATTCACAGTGAAGTATAACATAAATGTGGAGAAACTGCAAGTAAAAACTATTCTTCTTCCTTATTCTTACTATCTATATACGCCCAGATCTCCTCGCGTCCCTGCTTAGTCTCAGCAGAAAACGGGATTAATACCTCACTTGATTTCATTCCAAGTGTACTTCGTATCTCTTTTACTCTTGCTGAAAGCTGACTTCTCTTAATCTTATCGAGCTTTGTTGCAATGACAACTGGTGAAAAGCCTGAGTTAACCATCCAGTCAAACATCTGGCAGTCGTTTGCGGACGGCTTGTGACGAATATCTACGAGCAAAAATACTCCCTTTAACGGCTTTGAGGTGTGCAGATAGCTCTCTATCATTTTTCCCCACTTTTCCTTTGTTTCCATTGAAACCTTTGCAAAGCCGTATCCTGGCAGGTCAACAAAATAAACACTTTTTTCCTGCGCATAGGAAGCGTCAAGGCCTTGTGCTTCTATCTCTTTTTGAGACTTCTCGCGATACTCGACCTTATAATAATTAATCGTCTGTGTCTTTCCCGGCTCTGCTGATGTACGCGCATATGCCTTACGGCTGATCAGACCGTTAATCAAAGAAGACTTTCCTACATTTGATTTTCCCGCAAATGCAAATTCTGAAAATTCATTTTCTGGAAGCTTGCTCGTTATACCGCAGACTGTCTCCAGATTGACTGATTTGATAATCATGCCTCAAAAACCTCCTTTATAACTTCGCGCATATGCGTTACAAAGCGCACACACAGCCCTGTTGTTACTTCATCTGTCAACTCCTCATAATCTGCACGGTTATCAGCTGGCACAAATACAAGCGTTGCACCTGCTGCCTTCGCCGCGAGAAGTTTTTCCTTTAAGCCACCAATCGCAAGTACACGACCACGAAGCGTAATCTCACCAGTCATTGCTACATCCGGCCGCACTGCACGATTTGTTACTGCAGAAAGAATTGCCGTTGCCATCGTAATTCCGGCACTCGGACCATCCTTTGGCACTGCACCCTCTGGAATATGAATATGTATATCATGTGTTTCAAACCAATCACTTTCAATACCATACTCACCTGCCACACTCTGTACACAGCTAAGTGCTGCCTGCGCTGACTCCTTCATGACATCACCAAGCTTTCCTGTCAGCTTCATCTGACCCTTACCCGGTGTTACATTTACTTCAACTTCAAGAGTTACACCACCTACACTTGTCCATGCCAAACCTCTGACAATTCCTGGCTCGCCCTTTGCTGCTATTTCTTCTTTGCGGAAGCGCTCTCTGCCTAAATAATCTGATAAATTGTCTGGTGTGACTTCAATTTGTTCGCAGTTTTCCTCAAGATATTTTAGAGCAGCCTTGCGGCAAATAATAGCAAGCTGTCTTTCAAGTCCACGAACACCCGCCTCTTTTGTATATCCGCTTATCACCTTTTCAAGTGCACTCTGATCCACTCTTAATAGACCTTCTGGCAGCGCTGCCTCTTCAATCTGCTTTGGAAGCAGAAAACGACTGGCAATCTGATATTTTTCTTTTTCAGTATAGCTGCTGACCTCTATGATCTCCATACGATCAAGTAATGGCTGCGGAACTGTCTGTAAATTATTTGCTGTTGCGACAAATAATACATCGGAAAGATCAAGCGGTACCTCAAGATAGTGATCTGTAAATGTTGCGTTCTGTTCTGGGTCAAGTACCTCTAACATAGCAGATGATACATCTCCATGCAAACTGTCGCTTCCCATTTTATCAAGCTCATCAAGAAGCATTAGAGGATTTATAACACCTGCCTTTTTGATGGCCTGCGCAATACGCCCCGGCATCGCTGCGACGTATGTTCGTCTATGACCGCGAATCTCAGCCTCATCATGCACACCGCCAAGGCTGATGCGCACATACTTACGATTTAATGCAGAAGCAATGGAGCGGGCAATTGATGTTTTTCCAGTTCCAGGCGGTCCTACAAGGCAAAGAATACGACCGCCTTTTCGCGGCTGTGTTTTTTCCTGCTCTTTATCAGCTTCCTGCGCATTCATTTGCAGCTGTCTGACAGCAAGAAATTCTAACACCTGCTCCTTTACCTTTTCAAGACCATAATGATCCTTATCAAGTTCCTCTCTTGCTGCACGTATCGAGATATGCTCTTTGGTGCGCTCCTCCCATGGCATCTCAAGCAATGTCTCAATATAATTCTGACTAACCTTGCTTTCTGGACCATCCATCGGATTGCTGCGCAGACGCTTAATTTCTTTTTCAAGCTGTTTTTTTACTTCTTCTGGTGCTTTAAGCTCTTTTAGCTGTTTTTCGTAGCGATCTGCCGCAGATTCTGCTCCCTCACCAAGTTCCTTTCGAATAAGGCGCATTTGTTCACGCAAAATATAGTCACGCTGCTGCTTATCAAGCGCATTTTTCACCTTGCTCTGGTATTCTGCGCGAAATCGCTCTACAAGCGTTTCGTTGCTTAGCCACTCCAAAATAAATTCGTAGCGTTTTTCCTCATCCGGATATGCGGCCAAATATTTCTGACGTTCCTGCTGCTTCATAGGCAAATTGCATGCGATAAGTGCACAAAAACCTCCGATATCCATGTGCTGCAGCAGCAAATTGGCCAGTTCCCTGCTGGCCTTTGGCTGAACACGGCAGTATTGTTCAATCAGATCCTTGAGTACACGAATTTTAGCCTCTTCCTCAATTTCTTTTTCCTGATCCTCTTTGTCTAAATCATCTGCCAGTATTTCTTGTTCATCGCTTTTTTCTGACTCAAAAACAGTCACCCTTGCAATCAAATTTGGCACATATTCCTCAATTGATTCTAGCTTTGCCGACTGCAGACCTGTGACCAGCACACGGAAGCTGTCTTCGGGCCCCTTAATAATTTGTTTTACCTGCGCAATAACACCAAATTGCTCTAGCTGCTCCTGCCCCGGATTTTCCACACTCGGATCCTTCTGTGCAACCAGAAATACATTCTGATTTGTCTTCTGTGCATTGGTCGCCGCTGCAATCGACATCGGCCTGTTCATATCCAGATAAATCCTCATACGCGGCAATACGGTGATTCCACGCAGAGCGATTGTAATTAATGTATTTTGCACTGTTTTTCTCCCTTATAAAAATAGAAAGGGGGGAGACTGTCATGCAGTCTCCCCGGATTTATTCAGGAATCTGCGGGCTCTTTCTTCCCGCTTTACAACCTCAATATCGCGGCGCACGATCTGCGGCTTTTCTGTTCCCTCTACTGTCTGCTCAGTAATGATACATTCTCCTACTGTATCATCAGAAGGCAGCTCGTACATGGTATCCATCATGACGGACTCTAGAATTGCTCGTAAGCCTCTTGCACCGGTCTTTCTTTCCTGTGCCTTCTTCGCAACTGCTTTGACTGCATCTTCTGTAAAGGTGAGCTTTACACCGTCAATATCAAACAGCTTCGTGTACTGCTTTGTAATCGCATTCTTCGGCTCTGTAAGAATCTTTACAAGAGCTGCCTCGTCAAGCTGCTCAAGCGATACCATAACAGGAAGACGTCCGATAAACTCTGGTATAAGTCCAAACTTTACCAAATCTTCTGGAAGCACCTGCGCAAACAATTCACTGATGCTGCGCTCATCCTTTCCAATAATCTCAGCGCCAAATCCAATTGATCCACTTCCAAGACGGCTCTCTACAATCTTTTCAAGACCGTCAAATGCACCTCCGCAGATAAATAAAATGTTGGTGGTATCAATCTGTAAAAGCTCCTGATGCGGATGCTTTCTTCCACCCTGCGGCGGAACGCTTGCTACGGTTCCCTCTAAAATCTTTAATAATGCCTGCTGAACACCTTCACCGGAAACGTCTCTGGTAATAGATACATTCTCAGACTTCTTCGTGATCTTATCAATCTCGTCAATATAAATGATACCGTATTCTGCACGCTCGATGTTATAATCGGCTGCCTGAATCAGCTTTAACAGGATGTTTTCAACATCTTCACCCACATAACCGGCCTCTGTCAGAGAAGTTGCATCTGCAATTGCAAACGGAACATTGAGTAACTTCGCCAACGACTGTGCCATGTAAGTCTTTCCTGAACCAGTCGGACCAAGCATGAGAATATTACTCTTTTGAATCTCAACGTCACTGCTCTCTTCAATGTGGGTAATGCGCTTATAATGGTTGTACACAGCTACTGCCAGTGCTTTTTTTGCCTCATCCTGTCCAATTACGTATTGGTTGAGATGCTCCATGATCTGCTTTGGTTTTAACAGGTTAATGTCTCCTGGATTATATCCGCCTGCTTCTTCCTCGCCATTTTCTTCTTCCTGAAGAATTTCGTAGCAAATCTCAGTACACTCATCGCAGATGTAACTTCCGTTTAATCCCGCAATCAGCTTGCGCACCTGTCTCTGCGACTTTCCACAGAAAGAGCAGCGTAAATCCTCTGATCTTGTTGCCATAGTCAATCCCCTTTAATCATCAATGATTCGTGATAATCTCATCAATCAAGCCATATGCTTTTGCTTCTTCAGCTGTCATCCAGTTATCTCTCTCGGTATCTGCCTCAACCTTCTCAACTGGCTGGCCTGTATGCTCTGCCATAAGTCTGTTCATGCGTGCCTTTGTTTTCAGAATATGTTCAGCAACGATCTTCATATCAGTTGCCTGACCCTGGGAACCACCAGACGGCTGATGAATCATGATCTCCGCATTTGGAAGCGCATAACGCTTGCCTTTGGTTCCTCCTGATAAAAGGAATGCGCCCATGCTGGCTGCCATACCGATGCAGATTGTAGATACATCACACTTGATGTACTTCATCGTATCGTAAATTGCCATACCATCGCTGATGGAACCACCCGGGCTGTTGATGTAAAAGCTGATATCCTTGTTTGGATCTTCAGACTCCAAAAACAGCAGCTGTGCCACGATCAGGTTTGCTGTTACATTATTCACTTCCTCGCCCAAGAAAATAATTCTCTCTTTGAGAAGACGGGAATAAATGTCATAAGAACGCTCTCCGCGGTTTGTCTGCTCCACCACATAAGGTACTAATGCCATATATGTCACCATATCCTTTCCAAAAGACAGCGGCTTTCTGCCGCTGCCTCTGTTTATAGTTACAAATTATTTTGCGCTGTCTACGATCAGATCAACTGCCTTCTGTACAGCCAGATCATCCTTTAAGCTATCCTTGCCAGCCTCACCAAGATACTCCTTAACCTTGTCAAGTTCCATCTTGTATGCGTCTGCCATCTTCTGCATCTCAGCCTCAACCTCTTCGTCAGAAACTTCGATGTTCTCAGCCTTAGCAATTGCCTCAAGAACAAGACGATTCTTAATACGAGTCTCAGCCTGCGGCTTCATCTGATCAACAAGAGCCTCTCTTGTCAGACCAGTGTACTGAAGATACTGATCAACAGTCATGCCCTGCATCTGCAGTCTCTGTGCGAAATCATTTGCCATGTTGCGTGCCTGAGAAGTGATCATAGCGTCTGCGATCTCCATGGATGCATTCTCAACAGCCTTGTCTACTAAAGCGTTCTGCTTTGCAGTCTTAGCTTCCTTCTCCTTGCGCTCTAAAGCCTTAGCCTTTAAATCAGCCTTGTACTCATCAAGAGTCTCAAAATCGGAAACCTCGCTTGCGAACTCATCATCAAGCTCTGGCAGTTCCTTAGCCTTGATTGCCTTAACAGTTACCTTAAATGTAGCCGGCTTTCCTGCCAGGCTAGCCTCATGATACTGCTCTGGGAAGGTAACGTTAACCTCAGTCTCCTCGCCAGCATTCTTGCCAACTAACTGCTCCTCGAAAGTATCGATGAAGCTGTGAGAACCGATGGTCAGATCATAATCTGTACCCTTGCCGCCTGCAAATGCAGTTCCGTCAACAAATCCCTCATAGTCGATGGTAACGATGTCACCGTCAGCTACCGGACGATCCTCTACAGTTACAGTTCTTGCCTGCTGATTCTGAACCTTCTTCAGTTCTTCCTCAACCTCTTCATCGGTAACTTCTACCGGCTGTGCCTCATACTCAAGACCCTTATACTCGCCAAGAGTTACTTCCGGCTTAACTGCTACAGTTGCAGTAAAGATGAAGGACTTGCCCTTCTCGATCTGTGTTACGTCGATCTCTGGCTGAGAAGTGATTACTAAACCACTCTCCTTTGCTGCCTCTTCGTAAGCTTCCGGAATAATCTCATTTGCCGCGTCCTCATAGAAGATACCTGCGCCGTACATCTTTTCGATCATAGCACGAGGTGCCTTGCCCTTGCGGAAACCAGGCAGCTGAATTCTGCCCTTGTTCTTGATATATGCTTTCTGCATGGCTGCCTCAAACTGCTCAGCGCTGACTTCAATTGTCAACTTTGCCATGCTCTTTTCCAGATTTTCTACCTGTACACTCATTACTGGTTCCTCCTAAAAAAACTTTCGTCCTTATCATATGACGCTTGCCACATCTAACTACTATCTATTTTAGTCATATGTCTGCAATATACGATTATACAACACAAGCCTCAAAATTGCAAGCGATAATTACGGCATCATAATTGCTTCTGCGAGCTTCTTTGATGTTTCCTCATCTTTTAGCAGCTTTACTAACTCAAGTCCGAGCAATATAGATGTACCCATGCCGCGGCTTGTTGTAATATTTCCATCGGTAACAACTGGAACGGCCTTAAACTTAGCTCCCTTTAACTGGTCTTCAAAGCCTGGATAACATGTTGCATTCTTTCCTTCCAAAATGCCTAAAATGCCAAGTGCACTCGGTGCTGCACAGATTGCTGCAATACGTCCGCCCTTTGCATTGTGTGAAACAAGCAGCTTAGAAAGCTCTTCGCACGCTTTTAAGTTCTTAGTTCCAACACCGCCGCCCGGCAAAAATAAAGTATCTGCTGCATCAACAAAAATATCTTTTAGCATGACATCATTTTTAATTCCAATTCCATGAGAGCCCTGTGTCATATCTTTATTATGTATAGAAACAAGCTCTACCTCTTCTCCTGCTCTTCTAAGAAGATCAATCACTGCTAATGCCTCAACCTCTTCACAGCCATCTGCCATAAATGCGTAAACCATATTTTTTTCCTGCCTTTCTTTTTTTGACCTCAGTATAAAAAATCTTGATGAATATGTCAACATGGGATATACTGATTTCTGAAAATCATTATAGGCGTTCACGGTTCGCAAACTTTTCTCGTGAACTTCAATAAACAATTGAAAGGTCTGGTATTTATTATGGAAATTGAACGTAAATTTGTCCCAGTTAAGCTTCCTGACAATTTGGAATCATATCCACACACACGCATCGAACAGGGATATCTGTGTACTGCCCCTGTCGTGCGCGTGCGAAGAGACGGTGATTCTTATTATATGACATACAAAGGCGCTGGCATGATGGTTCGTGAGGAATATAACCTGCCGCTTACAAAAGAAGCCTATGAGCATCTTATTGTAAAAGCTGACGGCACTGTAATTTCAAAGACACGCTACCGCATCCCGATTGGTAACGATCTGACTGCCGAACTAGATATTTTTGACGGTGCTTTAAACGGTATACTGCTCGTTGAGGTTGAGTTTCCTGATGAATCTGCTGCCAGAAGCTTTATTCCTCCAAAGTGGTTTGGCGAGGATGTAACTCTTGATCCGCGCTACCACAACAGCAACATGTCAAAGGGCATTCGGCCATAATTACATGAAACAATCTAACATCGAGATGCGGCTTTATATTGCTGCCATAATTTTAACGCGCAGAATTTAGGTCCTGCGCGTTTTTTCATGATTTATTTTTGAAGATACCTGGGGCAAAATGGCATAAAGCCAAAATCGGTACAAGCTTGCCTGCAATCTGGTATCAAAGTTCTGTCACTCAAGATAATCAAGTGGATCAACCGGCTCTCCATTTTTTTGCAGTTCAAAATATAAATTAGGTCCTTCTGTGACATAATATTTAGTCGGCTCTGCCAGTCCGCCAAGCACAGTTCCCTTTAATACATAATCACCTTCTGCCACTGAAACATTGTCCATATTTCCGATAATCGCCTGATATTCATCGCCAAGCGTTACGCAAAGATATGTTCCAATCTCCTCATTTGCTGCGATTTTTGAGATAACGCCATCTGCCGGCGCTAAAACGGCATCACCTGGTTTTGCCTGTACCATAATTGCCGGGCACACCTTATATTCCTCTAATGTTGGATAATATACAAGTCCATCCATTGAGAAAGACTTGATAAGCTCTCTTCCTGCAACTGGCCACTGAAGCTTTTTTGATGAGTCAAAATTTAAATTCATGGATACAAGGCTTGTCTGACCTGCAACCTCTGCCACTTCATCTGATGCTGCCTGTTCTGTATTCTGGATACTGTCCTGATTTGCATTCTGTCCAGACGCATCATTTGCGGCAAGCTCCTCACTTTCCCCTGACTGCTCTGCGAGCTGCTGCTCGCCAACTTCACTTCCAACTGGAAGCTCATGGTTCATCTCCTCTGCCACCTGATTTGCCTCAGACGGCATCCCATCTGATTGTGTTTTATTAGCCTGTTCTGCTTGTGTCAGCGCTTCACTCCCATTTGTTGTCACATACCTGTCATTTTGCTCACGATAAAAATTGACTGCCAAAAGTGCAGTAAGTGCTACGACTGCGCCAAGTCCAATGCCAAGCATCTTCTTCCCCGATAAAAACGCATACCACTTTCTCATAATGATCTCCATTTCTGTGCGATTACAACTGCACAATGTATATTAGGCGATCAGGAACTTTCTCCTGCTCCCTTTAGTCCTATTCTTGCCAATATTTGTGCGGTTATACGAAGAAACAAAGAAATATTTAAAGCTTTTATCTGCCGAAACTGTCCTTTACCTCACATCCCTGAAAATAATGCTGTAAAATCCATTTATAATCTCGTCCCTCCCCTGCATACCTGTCTGCTCCATACTGACTCATTCCATATCCATGTCCAATACCCTTTGCGATTACCCTAATCGTATCTGCGTAATCTTCAAGTCGAAACCAAAGTGACGGAATACCTAGTGCCAACGCTGCTTCCTCTGCTGAAAAACTAATCTCTGACACCTGTAAATTCATAACATAACCCTGTGCATCAAGTGTCAGCGCCACATCCGCTGCATTCACCGGTGCCGAAAGCTGTCTCGTATCATCAATCTGATTAAGCTTACCTGCAAATTCTTCTTTTGTAAATTGTTTTACCGTCTGATATCCCGGTGATTCAGCATCATACACACAATCGACACCAACAAGATACGGACAATCTCCTGTCTGGTCATAGCGCGTCATCCCGGCGCTGATCTTATGAAAAAGCGGTGCTGCAAGCCCATCACCATAATAAAGGCACTGCCCGGCAGTTTCAATCACTGCCGCATATAATTTTTCATAATATAGATATTCATCATCGCCCCATACAGCTTTCATCTGTGAAAGCGTCATCGCATGGATGGCAAGCTCACTCTCTGAGACAGAAGTTTTTGTTCCCATAGCACGATACAGCCACGTTCTTGCTAAAATAGCCTGTGCCTTCAATGTTTCCTGCTCCATTGAAGGATCTATCTCCTGCGCTAAAATGCCAACAAGATACTGTTCTGCTGAAACTGTTTTTTCATTTTCAAAAACCACGCTATACAAATCTTCTGGTTGATAAGACATAAGACCAGTATCAAAACAAAGAATCGTCATAGTATACGGAAACAAAAGCGATGCCAAAAATAATAATACTAATGTCACGATCTTTCCCTTCATTATAGCACCGCCTTTCCTAAGCAAATCTATTTCCCCATCTATTTTATTCTGCGTTTTCTTTCAATATGACTTATTTCAAGACAAATTCAAGATAAATTTGTGTTGCAACCTATTTGTTAAGATGTTATAATATTTCTGATAATGTTCTGCAGAAGGCAGAACGACAGATAGGAGGAAGCCAAATGACTTGGTGGCAAATTTTGCTAATTATTCTTGCCGTAATTCTTGTGCTTTTGGTTGTGCTTTACTTTGTAGGCTCCAAAATGCAGAGAAAACAGGCCGCTTCTCAAGAGCAGATGGATGCGATGAAACAAACGCTATCCATGTTGATTATCGACAAAAAGAAAATGAAACTTAAGGATGCAAATCTTCCGGATATGGTTTTGCAGCAGACTCCAAAGTACATGCGCCGCATGAAGATGCCTTTTGTAAAAGCAAAGGTTGGTCCTAGAATCATGACTCTTATTGCCGACCCGAAGGTGTATGAAATCCTTCCGGTAAAGAAAGAAGTCAAGGCCGTTGTCAGCGGTATTTACATCACCGAAATTAAGAGTGTACGCGGCGGAGCAATCCCGGCACCGCCGAAGAAGAAAGGTTTCTTTGCACGCTTCAAAAAAGATAAGAGCGCAAAGAATACAACTGCTGAGAAAACAGAGTCTAAGGGAAAGAAAAATAAATAAAGCAGCAAACAAAAAGCCGTGTATCGCATTGATACATGGCTTTTTATTTTACTATCTTCTGATCAGTTTTGCTGTGGGCGAATCTGAAGCAAAATTTCACTATCGCTGACATGCTGATTGTTTATCTCCAACAAGTATTCAAGCTTCAGTTCCAAAAAATCATCCTGTTCATCCAGACAGATCCCCGTGGTGTAAATTCCCATCTCCATCTGTCCATAAGGCGTCTCATATACACTGACAAGCTTGTTTTCCTTCTCGAAATTCATCTGCGCATTGATCACCCCTTTTTTGCTGACAGATACATGTTCTTCTGTAATCTGGATCGAATTTTTTACAATTAGGTTGGTATCATCGCCAATCTCATCATAGAAAAGATAGCGTTTTCCATCCTTTTCATAATACTTTCCAGTCGTTGTCACTTCGATAGTATCGTCTCCGTCCGGTGTCATCTGAAGTCCGCGCACCGTTACAAGTACGTCCTTTGTCATGTTTTTCACTTGCCTTTCTATATATAGCCCCTGCCTGCACAACTATAATCAGCGCTCGAATGCAAGATCAATCAGCTTCTGAACAAGTTCTTTCTTCGGGATGCCCTGTGCTTCCCAAAGCATCGGATACATACTAATTGCTGTAAATCCAGGAAGGGTATTGATTTCGTTAAACACAACACCGCTCTCAGTTAAGAAGAAATCAACTCTTGAAAGTCCTCTTCCATCAAGTGCCATAAAGATTTTTACAGCATCCTCACGAATCTGCTCACGCATATTTTCTGGCATCGGCGGATCAACCAATGTCTTGGACTCAGAATTGTAATACTTTGCATCAAAATCGTAGAACTCATCTGCTGAAAGAATCTCACCAACACCAGATGCCTTTACATCAAGATTTCCGAGAACTGCACACTCAACCTCACGGCCGATAATAGTCTCTTCTACCAGAATTTTTCTGTCATTATCTGCTGCTTCAACCAATGCATTCTTAAGCTGCTCTCTGTTTGCTGCCTTATTTACACCCTTAGAAGATCCTGCTCTTGATGGCTTTACAAATACAGGGTATTCCAGTGCACTCTCTACTCTTGCAACTACCTCATCCATTTTAAGTAGCTCTTCCTTGTAAACAGGAACATACTTTGCCTGACGTATGCCAAGGGTATCGACTATAATCTTTGTGTAAAGCTTATCCATACCAGCAGCTGATGCAAAGAGACCACATCCAACAAACGGAATACCTGCAAGCTTAAATAAGCCCTGAACAGTTCCGTCCTCTCCGTATAAACCATGCAATACCGGGAAAATCACATCAAGATGAACAAACTGTGCCTTTTCGTCCTCGCTCATACGGTAAAGGCCTTTTCTAGTTGCATCTGGTGACAATACAATACTTGTCTTTGACTGTCTCCAGGATCCATCCTGAACTGCATTAAGATCAGCGGCCTCTACCCAATGACCTTCCTTTGTAATTCCTACTAAAACGATATTGTAACGCTGTGCATCAATGCACTGAATAATATTAGATGCGGACATACATGAAATCTCATGCTCAGAGGACTGTCCTCCAAAAATAACCGCCAGATTCTGCTTGCTCATAATTTTTCCCTTTCTTTGCAATTCTTAACAACAAAAGCTGCAATGTTTGCCTTTGCTATCATACCACATTTTGATAAATATGCAAGTGTCTTGCCATACAAACCTTTTATTCGTCCGTTTTATGATGCTCTTTATAATATTTATCCGGATGATTATAAACATCCTCAAAGAACTCGCGCTTTTCTTCGTAGAGCTCATTGAGCCAGTCAACTGCGGCTGCACGACCTTCATCATCAAATGAAAAACGCTTTTTTGTAAACAGCTCTGGCTTTGTAAAATCTACGGAAAATGGTCCTGGACAGGCGGCTGCCTCGAGAAATGTTTCATTCTCTTCTTCTATTTTATAAATGCTGTAGCGCATTCCTCTGTCTGACCCGGTAAAACGGCTCTTTTTCAGAAACGGAATGGACAGTAATGTTCCATGATCAATCATTTGTTTCCTCCATTGTGTACGGAATTTCCACCTGAACGCCATCAAAATTATTGACTAGGCGGCCATCTTCCTCAAGACGAAATGCCCAGTTTACCATAACACTATCTTTCTCATCTGTTCCTTCCTTAGCTTCCGCCTCAATTTGATTCAGCGATTTTTTTGATACCATCATCAGCTTTGCATAAACACTTGTATCAGTTGTCAGTTCTTCCTTGTCACGGAATGTATACGAAAGAAGATCTCCATTAATATCTGTCATATCCATATCATTATATGCCGCTGACAAGATTGCTGCATCCTTTCCTGCACGGCAATTTAATTCGATATCTCGCACAGCAAATTTTTTATTAAAATTAACAAGTTCCTCTCCCTGTGTTGCACACATGGCAAATGAAAGCGAAACTGTCCACTCCTTTGGTGTATCACCTATTGTTTCTGTCGATACTGCACTTAAATAAGGGCATACATAATATGTTGTTGTCCTGCCACCCCACGCGCGGTACTTTGTAACACAAACAGAACCATTCCAAAACATGGTTCCTGTTGAAGCATCTGCCTTATCAGCCTCTAGCTGTCGTCGAATCTCTGCTAATCCAGTCTCATTTTCTGCTGCCTGTTCACCTGCAGCATCCAGCGTAATTAAAACAGTTTTCTCATAGTGATGCACGCTCATTGCAACTGACAGCACCATTACAACAAGAAGTGCTGTGATCACAGTCACAAATACGGCTGTCTTTTTTCTTGGCATATGTTCTCCTTTCTACCGTATTCTCCAATAGCAAACGATATCCCATAAGCTTGTTCTAAATTTTCCTGACACAATATATTTTTCGTATCTCCCCACAAAACAAAAGAAGTATGTAAAAGCTCATTATCTGGCAAAAATAAAAGTGTCTTATCTGCTATCATAAGTGCATGCTCTGGTCTGTGCGTGATAAATAAAACCTGTTTATTGTCTGTCTTGCATAATTCCTTTATCAGCTTTATCAGCTGTGCTGTGTGACGTAAATCAAGTCCACTCTCAGGCTCATCCATAATTAAAAGTGATGGCGATGCGACAAGTGCTCGTGCAAGCTTTACAAGCTGCTGCTGTCCTGCACTAAGTTTATCATACGAGTATTCAGAAAATTCAAGCATTCCAACACGCTCTAATGCTGCCTCTGCCATTTTTCTATCATTACTATCTGGCTGCGCAAAAAGTGATTTGTATGGATTGCGGCCAATAAGCACCATATCTAACACAGAATATGGCACACTTGTCGATTTTTGAGGCACATATGCCATTTTTCTCCACAGCTGTCTGTCTTTAATATTTCTCATATCAACACCATCTAAAAATGCGCCTCCGCCGCACCATGGTATAAGCTTCATCAGACTCTTTACAAATGTTGTTTTACCGCAGCCATTTTGTCCGAGAATCGCTGTAACCATTCCCGGCTCACTCGCCATATTTATATTTGATGACAACACTTGTTTTTTGTAGCCAATTGAAGCGTCTTTTACCTCTAACTTCATCCGCGAAGCCCTCCATTTTTAGCAAGCAGAATTAAAAAAAATGGCGCTCCAATCAAACTTGTAAGGATCGCTGCCGGAATTTCTGATGCTGTAATACAGCGCGATGCCGTGTCCGTAATAAGTAAAAACAATGCACCATATACTATCGAAGACGGAATTACGTCTTTGTTGCTTCCGCCATAAATCATTCGGCAAAAATGTGGAATCAAAAGACCAATCCAGCCAATCTGTCCGCACATAGAGACGACTGCTGCTGTGATTGCTGATGAAGCTGCCACCATCATAAAGCGAAAACCGTGCACTGATATTCCAAAGCTTTTCACCTCTTCCTCGCTTAGCATCAATGCATCCAGCTTCCACCTGAAAAGCAGAAGAATCACAATTCCTGCTAAAATCCAGCCTGCACCAGATAAAAGTAATGGCCAGCTCATATTTTTCAAGCTGCCCAAAAGCCAATATGTAATTGACGGAAGCTCATCCTGTGGATCTGCCACATACTTTGCAAATGATACCATTGATGAGAAAAATGAACCAATAATCATACCAGAAAGCACAAGACGAAGTGTTCTGTTCTCACCGCCAGTTCCTGCAAATAAATAAACAAGACATACGGAAAATAGTCCGCAAAAAAGTGCACTGCTTTGTATTCCTGTCCTCCCAGCTCCCATTAAAATGGCTGCCACCGCACCAAATGATGCTGCATTTCCAACGCCAAGCGTATCAGGGGTAGCAAGTGGATTGGCAAATACTGCCTGAAACCCTGCTCCTGCTGCCGCAAGACCTGCTCCGCACAAAAGAGCACCAAATATACGTGGTACACGCACGAAGCAAACCACATGACGCATAGTATCGCTCACTGTATCAGAACCAGTAAACAAATCACAAATGGCACGAAGCACATCATATGGTGCAATTGCATAACGCCCCATTCCCAAAGAAACAGCACATGCGACAAGGGTTATCACCCCTGCCGCAATACTGCGCCTTGTATTCCATTTTCTTTTTTTATTTGCTGCTTCCATATCCATTTGCCGCATCTGCTGACGGTGTATACATTTGTGCGACCTGATCATCAGTCAACTCAATGTTATACACTTCCTTATAATAATTCTCGACTTCCTCAGTCATATCAACGTCCTCAAACAGATCAGGATAAACTGTCTTTGCAAGCCACATAAGCGTCATAGGAGTATCTGCACCTGGTGTAAAGCTTCTGTAGGCACCAAGCGGCATCTTGTAAACCTGCTCATTTTTTACAGCACTAACACTGCTCCAGTCATTATCACCGATTGTATTATTGTAAAGATCTTCCGGCATTGCCTTTGTGAAATTGCTGATGAAGATGATTTTAGGATCCCAACTGTAGACCTGCTCCATATTGACAGAGGCATTTGAGCGCTCTGCCTCAATTTCCTCGCCTACATTTACTGCATTTATTGCATCACACCAATACTGTCCCCAGAAATTTTTTCCAGATGTCACAAGTGCAGTATCACTATAGTTAAATAAGAAAAATACATTCTTTTTTTCTTCATCTTTAAGCTCATCTGTCTTATCCTGAATTTCTTCTTCTACTTTTTCACCATATTCCTTGGCAGCTTCTGCTTTTTCTTTTTCCTCCGGGAAAATGTCTGCTAAAAGATCCATCCATGCATCAAATGTATCTGATGCATTGTAATCCCACTTGGTAACAGAAACTGCAACTGCTGTCAAACCTGCTGATGCAAGAGATTCGCCAAGCTCCTTATTCTGCGCATTATAAAAAACAAGATCTGGCTCTAATGTTAATAAGCTCTCAATATTAAGCTCATTATTTTCAAAAAATGAAGTATCTGCATCAAGGATTTCTGGGTACAGCTCACCAAGAAGACCTGCCTTTGCGGCACTCATGCTGACTGGACTGATTCCAACAAGCTTTTCTGCGCTGTCTAAATATAGTGACAATACAGATGGCAACGGAAGCGTATCAGTAACAACAATTCTGTTTATTTCCTCTGGAAGTGTAACCTCATTGCCTGCATGATCAATGATTGTGCGCTCGCCATTGTCTTTCGCTGATACCTCTTTCGAAATGCTCTCTGTGTTTGCTTTAGAAGTACTCTCCTCTTTTTCCTTCGCTGCAAACACAGGTGTTGCAGAAAGTGTAGCTGCAAATACTAACACTGCTGCCGTCAAATTTCTTTTTGTTTTCCTCATCAATTTCTCTCCTCCAAATCAAAAAACTTGCATATTCATATTTATTATAGTTTCTTGCTCTTCATTATAAAGTGCATCATAAAAAAATGCAATTATGTTGTTAAAAAAATTACTCTTTTTTGCCCCACTTTACAAATGTCGTGGACGGTGCTACAATCAAAACACAGCAGTATACATTACGCAGAAAGAAGGGTTTTATTATGAATCATGATATTACAAACGAAGTTCTTGCTGAATTTTCCACTGCATTTTCGTCGAATCCAGTTAATCGCATTGCTATGAATGCTGTTACCTCTGCTGGATTACTGGCATCATCTAAAAATCCAATGGCACAGCGTGAAAGCCGTCACTCCTACTCTATTTCTCTTGAGCAGGGTGAAATTACAAACCAGAAACAAAGCGGCCGCTGCTGGATGTTTGCAGCACTTAACACGTTTCGCTTTGAGGTAATGAAAAATTTAAATTTAAAGACTTTTGAACTATCTCAAAACTATACGCTTTTCTACGACAAGCTGGAAAAATCTAACTATTTCCTTGAAAGCATTCTTGAGACACTCGATGAACCAACACAGGGACGTCTTATCTCCTTCCTTTTGTCTGCTCCGCTTGGTGATGGCGGACAGTGGGATATGCTGTGCAATCTTGTCCGCAAATATGGTGTTGTTCCAAAGGAAGCTATGCCTGAAACAGTTTCCTCATCTGCTACACGTGAAATGACATCTGCCCTGACAAGAAAGCTTCGTGAGGATGCATGCCGTCTGCGCAAGGCTTACGCCGATGGTTCCACTTTAGACGAGCTTCGCCAAAAGAAGGAAGCTATGATGGAAGAAATTTATCGCGTTTTATGCATCTGCCTTGGCGAACCTCCAAAGACTTTTGATCTTGAGGTTACTGATAAGGATGATAAATTTATACGTGACACTAATCTTACCGGAACTGCATTCTTTGAAAAATATGTTGGCTTAAATCTTGATGATTATGTCAGCTTAATCAATGCTCCTACTGCCGATAAGCCCTATCACAGAAGCTACAGCGTAAAATTCCTTGGAAATGTAAAGGAAGGCTGCCCGGTTCGCTACTTAAATCTGCCGATTGAGGAGCTCAAAAAAGCAGCAATCGCACAGATGAAGGACGGTTCTCCTGTATGGTTTGGCTGTGATGTCGGTAAGGATTCTTCCCGCGATGAGGGACTTCTTGATACTAATACATATCAGACTGACAAGCTTCTTGGTGTTACATTTGGCATGAATAAGGCAGAGCGCCTCGAGTATGGCGAAAGCTTAATGACACATGCAATGGTATTTCAGGGTGTGAACCTTGATGAAGAAGGCAAGCCAAACCGCTGGCGCGTAGAAAATAGCTGGGGCGATGCACCTGGCAAAAAGGGCTATTATGTCATGAGCGACGAATGGTTTGACGAGTACATGTACCAGATCGTTGTCAATAAAAAATACCTGCCTGATTCTTACATCGCAGAGTATGATTCGGAGCCAATCATGCTTGAGCCATGGGATCCAATGGGATCACTTGCACTGTAATCTTTCATTTGGCAACAAATAAAAGCCTGATCAGTGGATTACGTACTATTTTGCGCAATTCACTGACAGGCTCTTTTTATTTTGATCATTCTACTTTCTGCATGGCTTCTTTAGCTCAGGATACTCAATCCTATTTAAACCAAGCTCGCGGCACCACTCAAGCGCAGTCTTTGCCGATTCAAGATCACACACACCCTTTGGTTCATGCGCATCACATCCTAAAATAATATCGCAGTTATGTCTGGCTGCAATCTTAAAAAATTCAAAATTAGGATAATGGCGATGCTCTCTCATACCAAGCATGTTAATTTCAAGCGGCACCTTATTCTTTGCTGCATAAGCACACAGCTTATCTGCTGCCTTTTCATAGTTTTCCTTTGAACCGCCAAAATTAAGCAGATCAGGATGCGCCAGATAAGTAAAGCAGCCTGTCTCAAGACCTTCAATCACCTGATCCACATAGCGCATCATCATATCTTCCTCATGATGCAGCTCACCACTATATATATGCTCTTCCTCGTTTAAGACAAAATGCTGCCCCATAATGATATAATCAATAGGATACTGGCTGTAAAATTCCAACAGCTTGTCGAAATACTTCGGATAATACTCTGTCTCGAATCCAAGCTTGATCTCAATATCATCCTTATATTCCTTCTTCAGCGCCAAAATAGAATCTACATATCCTGGCACCTGCTCTCTTTTCATACGGAATGTAGAGTAATAATCACCTGAAAAGAAATATGGTGAATGGTCTGAAAAGCCAAGCACCTTAAGACCACCCTTTATTGCCGCCTCTACATACTGGCGATCCTCACCAACTGCATGATTACAGCGAGTTGTATGTGTATGAAAATTTGTTGTCAAAATTTTATTTTCCATGAAATTTATCTCCTCTGTTTTCATATGATCGAGTAGGAGGCGGCTTTCGCCGCCGACCTCTCACACCACCGTGCATACCGTTCGGTACACGGCGGTTCAGTTAACTTGACATTTCATAAAGTACT